>JBBPZF010000683.1:0-6201 GCA_038199105.1 Chitinophagales bacterium
ACTTATAACATTCAAAATTTAGCTGTTGGAGAAACTATTCCTATAGGTAAGCCACTAAACAACAGAACGGCTTACATACTCGATAAAGACTTGCAACTTGTTCCCGTAGGATTTTCAGGAGAAATATATTTGGGTGGCGCAGGATTATCAAGAGGCTATTTAAACCAGGAATTATTAACTGCAGAAAAGTTTATTTTAAATCCATTACAAGTAAAAACTCCGCTGAATACTCAGGAGGAATCACGACTATATAAAACAGGAGATTTGGGACGATGGTTGCCTGATGGGAATATTGAATATTTGGGAAGAAAAGATGACCAGGTTAAAATTCGCGGATACCGAATAGAACTGGGTGAAATAGAAACGACATTAATGCAAAGTGGCCTGGTTAAGCAGGCCGTTGTAATGGCAAAAGAAACTCCTCAATTGGATAAACAGCTTGTAGGCTATGTAGTACCTGATAGTTCATACAGCAAAGATTCTGTTCTGTCATATTTGTACAATACATTACCGGAATATATGGTTCCATCGGTCATAATTGAGTTAGATCAGATGCCCCTGACGCCAAATGGGAAAATTAATAAAAAAGCACTTCCAAAACCCAAAGCCGGTGAAACAGGCAGCACAGAATATGTAGCGCCAAAAAATGAAACAGAAGAAAAGCTGGCAGCCACCTGGCGGGAGCTGCTGGGCATAGAAAAGATAGGAACAGGGGATAACTTTTTTGAGCTGGGTGGCCATTCATTGCTGGCGATGCGTTTGATATCAGCCATCAGACGGCAGATGGGAATGGAAGTACCGATAAAAAGCCTGTTCTCATACCCGACAATAGCACAATTAGCCCGCTATCTGCAAACAAGTGCAGAAGACCTGCTGCCGACGATCGAAATAAAAGTAAGGCCTGAAAAAATTCCGTTGTCATTTAGCCAGGAACGTTTGTGGTTTATTGATAAGTTGGAAGGCACTACCCAGTATCATATTTCGCAGGTGTTACGGTTACGTGGCGATTTAGATAAAAAGGCATTGGAGAAAACATTTCAGCAAATAGTAGATCGCCATGAAGCCCTTCGAACAGTATTTGTAGAAGAAGATGGCGAGCCGCGCCAGGAAGTGCAGCCAAAAGGGCTTTGGAAACTTGACGAAGAAGCCACACCACCTACCCATGATAATTTATCAATTTATATTGAGCAAAAAGTGAAGAAGCCTTTTGATCTGAGTGGTGATTTTATGCTTAGGGCCACACTCGTGCCGGTAGAAAAGAAGGAGTACTTACTAATAATTACCATGCACCATATTGCGTCCGATGGATGGTCAATGCCGGTAATTGTAAAGGAATTGGTATCACTTTATATTAGCTGTTCTGAAAAGAAACCAATTGAGTTAAAGCCCTTAGGCATTCAATATGCGGACTATGCCATCTGGCAGCGGAATTACTTACAAGGAGAAATTTTAGAAGAAAAATTAAGCTACTGGAAGGAAAAGCTGACAGGAGTAGCATCGCTGGAGCTGCCGCTGGATTACCCGCGGCCTGCCGTACAAAGCACAAAGGGGTCATCAATAAAGTTCAGTATAGAAAAACAACTCAGCGAACAGCTACATGAACTTTCGCGAGTTGAGGGCACTACACTTTTCATGACATTGCTTTCAGCATTAAATGTTTTACTGTATCGCTATAGTGGACAGGAAGATATCAGCATAGGCACGCCGGTAGCCAACCGGGGTCAGCAGGAGATAGAAGGGCTGGTAGGCTTTTTTGTAAATACGCTGGCATTGAGGAGCCAGGTAAGAGGTGAACAGAGTTTTAAAGAGTTGCTTGGCCAGGTAAAGGGGACAATGCTGGAAGCCTACGAGCACCAGGAAGTGCCCTTTGAAAAAGTAGTAGAGGCAGTAGTAAAGGAAAGAGATTTGGGGCGCACCCCCTTGTTCCAGGTATTGCTGGTATTGCAGAACACCCCGGATATGCCAAAGATAGAGCTTGGCGGCCTGCAATTATCCGGTGAGCCAGTAGCTATTACCACCTCGAAGTTTGAACTGACCTTCACTATTACCGACAAACCCGGAGGTCTTCAATGTATGCTACAATACAATACAGACCTGTTTAAAGAAGAGACTATAATACAACTGGTTGGTCATTTTAAAACCTTGCTGGGATCTATTGTACAAACACCTGGGGAAAAGATTACCAGGTTAAAGATGCTGGGTGCGGCAGAAGAGGACCAGTTGTTAATAGCTTTCAATAACACATCAACAGACTATCCCCGGGATAAAAATATAGTAGCATTAATAGAAGCGCAGGCGCTAAAAACCCCGAACGCAACCGCGGTAGTTTTTGAAGAAGAAAAGCTGACCTATCAGGAATTAAACGAGCGGTCCAATCAACTGGCAAACTATTTAAGAAAAAGAGGAGTAGGAGAAGAGACGCTTGTACCGGTGTTGATGGAGCGTAGCAAAGAGATGATAATAGCGATCGTGGGGATATTAAAAGCAGGTGGAGCGTATGTACCTATCGACCCTGAATACCCTAAAGAGCGGATCAGCTATATGCTGGAAGACACGGGAGCGAAGATAGCAGTGAGCAGTAAAGAGAGCCAAAGAAAACTGGAAACAACAGTCGGCATAGAAATAATAAACATAGAAGCAGAAGAGATTGCAAAAGAAAAGACAGCAAACCTTCAAATAAATATAAGGCCTAACAATTTAGCCTATGTAATCTATACCTCAGGATCGACAGGCAAGCCCAAGGGAGTAATGATAGAACACCAGGCAGTGCTGGATCATTGCTTTGGATTGATACACAGTGCAGGATTAAGAGACTGTAAAAGCTTTGCCTTGTTTGCTCCGCTCGTATTTGATGCAGGTCATGCCATTATCTTTTCAAGTTTATTTTTAGGAGCAAGCCTGAATGTACTATCCAAAGAACAAATAACAGACGCAGAGAAGCTGTCAGGCTATTTAGAAAAACACCCGGTAGATTGTATAAAAATAGTACCATCGGTATGGCTGTCGTATGCAGGCGATAATAATAAAGTGCTGGCAGAGAAAGTAATGATATTCGGAGGCGAAGGCTTCAGCCTTAAGATCCCGGGTCAGCTACAAAAACTGTATTACCAGGGGAAAGTGTATAACCATTACGGCCCCACAGAAGCCACGATAGGCAAGACTATCCATGAAGTAAACCTGCAAAAGGCATATACAAGCGTACCCATAGGGAAGCCGTTTTCCAATACCAGGCTGTATATAGCAGACACTAACAATCAATTGGTACCCACTGGCGTGGCAGGGGAGTTGTACATAGCAGGCGAAGGACTGGCAAGAGGCTATTTAAACCAGCCGGAGCTTACGAGAGAAAAATTTATTAAAAACCCCTTTGACCCCAAAGAAGGAAAGAAAGCCTATAAAACAGGCGACAAAGTAAAATGGAATAAGGAGGGGGAAATAGAATACTTAGGGAGGATAGACGAGCAGGTAAAAATACGAGGCCATAGAATAGAGCTTGGAGAAATAGAAAACGTGCTGGTGGAGACAGAAGGCGTGCGGGATGCGGCAGTAACCGCCATAGAAGACAGCCAGGGGAATAAACAACTGGTGGGGTATATCGTAGCAAAAGAATCTTTTGACAAACAAAAGATGCTGGCGCAGCTGCGGGAGAAACTACCCGTATATATGATCCCGGGCATTTGGGTAGAAATAGAACAAATGCCGCTGACGGCGAACGGGAAGATTAATAAAAAAGCGCTTCCAAAGCCCGAAGCCGGTGACACAGGCAGTACAGAATATATAGCGCCAAAAAATGCAACAGAAGAGAAGCTGGCAGCCACCTGGCAGGAGCTGCTGGGCATAGAAAAAATAGGAACACAGGATAACTTTTTTGAGCTGGGCGGCCATTCATTGCTGGCGATGCGTTTAATATCCGCCATCAGGCGCCGGATGGGAATGGAAGTACCGGTAAAAAGCCTGTTTTTATACCCAACAATAGCACAACTGTCGGACTACCTGCAGACCAATACAGACGCCTTACTCCCCACGATCGAAGTAAAAGCAAGGCCTGAAAGAATCCCGTTATCCTTTAGCCAGGAGCGGCTGTGGTTTATAGACCAACTGGAAGGCAGCGTACAATATCATTTGCCGACCGTATTAAGATTAAGGGGGAAGCTGGATAAAGGAGCGTTGAGCCATGTATTGCAACAGGTGGTGAACCGTCATGAAGTACTGAGAAGCGTGTTCAGGGAAGAAGACGGGCAGTCATGGCAATATATAAAAGAAGAAAATGGCAGCGAGGTACAAATAACAGACGGCTCACCATATAAGAACGATAAAAAAGCATTAGGGGAATACATACAAAAGCTAATCAAGACACCCTTTGACCTGAGCCGTGACAATATGCTGCGGGTGACCCTGATAGAGCTTGGGGAAGAAGATGGGGAAGAAAATAATGTGCTTGTAGCCACGATGCACCATATTGCGTCGGACGCCTGGTCAACCTCGATATTGGTAAAAGAAGTGGTGGAACTATACAACGCTTACACAGAACAAAGAGAAGCCAGCCTTGTGGGAATGCCGCTGCAGTATGCAGACTACTCTATCTGGCAACGGAACTATTTAAAAGGAGATGTATTAGACAAGAAAATAGCCTACTGGAAAGAAAAGCTGGACATCGTAGCGACGCTTCAACTGCCAACAGACTATAAGCGTCCGGCAGTACAAAGTACGAGAGGTTCCTCTGCGAAATTTAAAATAGACAAAGAGCTCAGTGACCAGTTATATAAACTAAGCAAGGCCGAAGGTGCGACGCTGTTCATAACGCTGCAGGCAGTATATAAAGCACTGCTGTACCGCTATAGCGGCCAAAACGATATCAGCATAGGTACCTCAATAGCAAGAAGAGAACAGCAACAATTAGAAGGGTTGATCGGCTTCTTTGTAAACACCCTTGCATTAAGAGACGAAGTAAGCGGGGAACAAAGTTTTAAAGAGTTACTGCAGCAGGTGAGAACAACCACGATGGAAGCATACGCTCACCAGGAAGTGCCATTTGAAAAAGTGGTGGAAGTAGTGATCAAAGATCGGGACAAAAGCCGCAGCCCGCTGTTCCAGGTGATGCTGGTATTACAGAACACCCCCGAAGTCCCCGAATTAAAACTGGGGGAAGTTAGGCTATCAGGCGAGCAGTACGATCATACAACTATAAAGTTTGAGCTGACATTTTTTATAAGAGAAACCCGGGAAGGATTACAGGGAACGGTACAATATTGTAGCGACCTGTACAACCCGGAGACAATCCAAAGAATGACGCAGCACTTCACAGAGCTATTGAAATCAGTAGTAAAAGACCCGGCAGAGAAGATAGGGAAACTAAGGATGCTGTCGGAATCAGAGAAGCAAACGCTGACAAAAGAGTACAATCAAAAGACAGTAAGCTATCCCAAAGAAAAAAGTGTAGTAACGCTGTTTGAAGAGCAGGCAGAGAAAAACCCGGGAGGAACAGCCGTAGTATTTGAAGAAGAAGAGATAAGCTATAAAGAATTAAACGAAAGAGCCAACCAGTTGGCGAACTATTTAAGAAAAAGAGGGGTACAGGAACAAACGCTGGTACCGCTGTTTATAGAGCGGGGTATAGACATGATAACAGGCATGCTGGGAATCATGAAAGCAGGGGGTGCGTATGTACCCATAGATACAGAGTTCCCTGCCAGCAGGATCAGCTATATGCTGGAAGACAGCGGGGCAAAAATAATCGTGAACAGCAAAGCAAGCCGGGAGCAGCTGGAAGAAATAAGAGGAATAGAAGCAATAGAAATAATAGCCATAGACGAAGCAGGCAGCATCATTAAAGAAAGCAAAGCCAATCCTGAAACAAAAGTAGCAGCAGGGCAACTGGCGTATGTGATATACACCTCGGGTTCCACCGGTCAGCCGAAAGGAGCGATGATCACGCACCGCAACCTGGCAGATTATGTATATGGATTAAAAGCAGCCATAAATATAGAGGAGTGCAAAAGCTTTGCCTTAGTAAGTACGATAGCCACCGATCTTGGCAATACCGTGCTATACAGTTCACTAATGACAGGCGGGGCCTTACACATATTTACCAAACAAGCCGTTAGCGATATATATGGTCTTCACAAGTACTTTAGCGAGCACCAGATAGACTGTTTAAAGATCGTGCCCTCACACTGGAAAGCATTGAGCAAAGAAGCAGAG
>JBBPZF010000684.1:0-2945 GCA_038199105.1 Chitinophagales bacterium
CTTTTTGCATTTAGTGGCTTTAAGATTCTTAATCAAAAACAATTTAACAAAGATGGCTTCATACAGATCTTTGATGGAAAAACACTGAACGGATGGGAGGGCGACTCTGCATATTGGCATGTTGAAAATGGTGAGATAGTCGGAACCGTAACTCCCGAAACAATATTGAAAAGAAATACATTTCTTATTTGGCGCGGAGGAATAACTAAGGATTTCGAATTAAAAGTAGAATACAGGATCTCTGATAATGGCAATAGTGGCATTAACTATCGCAGTGAAGAAGTGAAAAATATTCCCTACGCACTAAAGGGATATCAATTTGATATTGATGGTAAAAATCAATATACCGGTCAAAACTATGAAGAACGTGGAAGAACGATATTAGCTTATAATGGACAAGCAGTAGTGTTACCAATTGTACAGGATTCTCTGTCAGCCTTTGTTAAGAACAATGCATGGACTGCATCTATTGTGACCCGATCATTAGGACAGGTTGAGGAGCTAAAAAAATCGATAACAAGTGATTGGAATGAATGCCATTTAATTGTAAAGGGAAATCACCTGCAACATTATATTAATGGTGTTTTAATGAGCGAGGTAACGGATAAGGATACTCTAAATAGAAAATTCAGCGGGCTGCTGGGTGTGCAGGTGCATGTAGGCCCTCCGATGAAGGTTGAGTATCGAAACTTTCTTCTAAAGAAGTTGAAATAGTGTAGTTTTTATTTAAATAAAACGATTGCATTTTCATCAATAAAAAAAGTTCTCAAATATGGCAAAAAAGAAAGAGCTAAGAATTGGTTTGATCGGCTGCGGATTTATGGGGCGAACTCATTCTAATGGTTATAACAGGGTACCTAATTTTTTTCCCGATCTTGAATACCGGCCTGTTTTAAAAGCGGCCTGTTCACGGACTGAAGATAAAGTAAAAGCCTTTGCAGATCAGTGGGGCTTTGAATCGTATGAAACAGATTGGAAAAACCTGGTAAAAAGAGAAGATATTGATGCGGTCGACATTTGTACTCCAAATGACACGCACGCTGAAATTGCTATCGCCGCTGCCGCCGCGGGTAAAATGGTGCTTACGGAAAAACCTCTCTCCCGCAATCTTGAAGAAGGTAAACGGATGGTAGATGCAATCGAAAAAGCTGGCGTAAAAAACACGGTTTGGTATAACTATCGGAGGATACCCGCAGTTACCCTCGCGAAACAAATTATAGACTCGGGTAAGCTTGGGAAAATATTTCATTACCGGGCAAATTTTTTACAAGACTGGACAATCAATGCAGACCTTCCGCAAGGCGGCGAAGCCCTGTGGCGCATGGATGCAGAAGTTGCGGGCTCTGGTGTAACAGGTGACCTGCTGGCCCATTGTATTGACACGGCGATGTGGCTGAATGGCGGCATAAAAGATGTATCTGCAGTTACAGAAACATTTATAAAAGAGCGTATGCACCAATTAACGGGCAAGATGGAAAAGGTAGAAATTGATGATGCATGTATTTTTCATTGTCACTTCAGCAATGGTTCGCTCGGACTTTTTGAATCCACACGCTATGCCCGTGGGCACAAGGCTCTATATACTTTCGAAATTAACGGAGAGCATGCTTCTATTCGTTGGGATTTGCACGATCTGAACAGGCTGGAATATTTTGATCATGCCGACGATTCAATTGTGCGGGGATGGCGCTCAGTACATGTAACTGATAGTGATCAACCTTATATGGATAAATGGTGGGTGCCCGGTCTTTCTATAGGCTATGAACATAGTTTCGTTCACCAGGCAGCAGATTTTTTGAGAAGCCTTGAAACGGGGGAAGATTGTTCGCCAACTTTTAAAGAGGCGCTTGAAACACAGAAAGTTTGCGAAGCAGTTCTTGATTCCGCAGCATCCAAAAGCTGGAAAGATACCGGGGTTGTGAAATAATAAAATTGTGAAGGGGTGAAAAAAATTTGTTCCTGATAAAATAAAAAATATTATTCCTGTTGATAAAATTTAATTTAAAAAATTCTTTAACCAATCAATCAATCACCTCCATGTACGAATACCTAAAATCTATCGGGTGCGAAGGTTCCTTAATAATACTATCTGTATGCATTGTCTTTAGCAGTTGCCACTCCTCTAATGCCAGCGAGGATGGCCAAAAAGAAACCATGCAAGACTCATCAGATTTTGTTTCATTATTCGATGGAACATCACTCAAGGGTTGGGAGGGAGATACCGCAGTATGGCATGCGAAAGACGGCATGATCGTAGGAGAGGTTACCCCTTCCTCAACGCCACTAAAGACCAATACTTTCCTTATATGGAGCAATGGCAAACCTTCAGGCTTTGAACTAAAGGGAGAATATCAAATATCGGCTGAAGGAAACAGCGGGATTCAATATCGCAGCGAAGAAGTGGAAGGTGTGCCCTTTGGTTTAAGAGGGTATCAATTTGATATAGATGGCGCCAACACTTATACCGGCCAAAACTATGAAGAGCGGGCAAGATCTATAATAGCATTCCGTGGACAGAAAGTTACGCTTCCCCCGGTTACAGAACCTATTGAGGCACTTGCCAAAAATAATATATGGTCAGTCGCAGTGGTAACCGATTCCCTTGGCAGCAGGGATTCTTTAAAAGCGCTTATCCATGAGGGTTGGAACAACTTTCATATTGTGGCAAAAAACAATCACCTGCAACATTATATTAATGATGTGTTGATGTGCGATGTAACGGATAACGATACTACCAATCGTAAGGCCTCCGGGCTAATAGGGCTGCAAATGCACGCAGGCCATATTATGAGAGTAGCGTACAGGAATCTTAGTCTGAAACAGATGAAATAATATATATTTTTTCGGGGTATTTAATATTCAGAAGTAAAATGGTTGCTCAGTCTTTTTACTTAAAAAATTTAAGATTATATGGGAGATTTACAAATCAAGAAATCGTCAGATAA
>JBBPZF010000685.1:0-2323 GCA_038199105.1 Chitinophagales bacterium
AGATAAGCCGATGTAAGTGTATCAAGCTTTAAAAGATCTTTGGGTATTCCACTTGCTACTACCTGGCCTCCATGCTTGCCCGCCATTGGGCCAATATCAATTAAGTAATCAGCAGCGAGCATTATATCTTTATCATGCTCAACGACGAGAACGCTGTTACCGATGTCTCGCAGATTTTTCAATGCTCCTATCAATTGCTGATTATCTCTTTGGTGCAGGCCAATGCTTGGTTCATCTAAAATATAAGTAATTCCCTGGAGCTGAGAACCTATCTGCGTAGCAAGCCTTATACGTTGAGACTCGCCGCCACTCAGGCTTTTCGAGGGCCGACTTAAGGTAAGGTAGGTTAGGCCAACATCCAGTAAAAAGCCCACACGCTCCCTTATTTCTTTTAAAATATCTTTTGCTATAATGTTCTGGCGGTCACTTAATCTTTCTTCAATGCCATCAAACCAAAGTAATAATTTATCAAGGTCCAGGTCGCTTAAATCAGCGATATCCTTTTCGTCTACTTTAAACCAGAGGCTTTCTTTTTTTAGCCTTTTTCCTCTGCATGCATTGCATATTTTGAGCTGCATAAATTTCTCCACCCAGGTCCTTAAAGAATCGGTTGTGGAGGAAGAGCTGAACCATCTGCGGATCATATTTACGATACCTTCATATTCGCCTTCGGGGAAGGGGCCATTGCCTGATACATCAACAGCATCATCGTTCATTTGCAGGTAGCCTTCACTGTTATCTGCATTAATTTCTTCCTTTCCATAAAGCAGTACGTTCATTACTTTCTTCGGTAAATCTGCAACCGGTTTATCAAGGCTGAATTTCATTTTCCTGGAAATAGCTTGTACCTGTTTAAAAACATAAGCCTCGCGTTCTTCACCAAGTGGCGCGATAGCTCCATCATTAATGCTCAGTTTATAATCAGGAATTACCGCATCGAGATCTACCTGGTAAACATTGCCAAGCCCTTTGCATACAGGGCATGCGCCGTATGGTGAATTGAAAGAAAACGTATTGGGAGAAGGCTCTTCATAACTGATACCAGTATCTTCACACATAAGTTGCCGGCTGTATTGTATTTGCTCATCATTATCATTCAATAATAAAAACAACAATCCATTTCCAAGCTGCAATGCTTTTTGAACACTTTGGCCCAAACGTAATTTTTGTTCACCCGAAACCTGCAGCCTGTCAACAACCAATTCTATGTCGTGAATTTTATACCTGTCAACCTGCATTTTTGGAACAAGGTCTTCTATCTCTCCGTCCACCCGTACCTTGAGAAATCCCTTTTTTCTTACATCTTCAAAAAGCTCTCGATAGTGGCCTTTTCGACCCCGCACCAATGGAGATAAAAGACTTATTTTTTTTCCGCTGAAGCGTGATAAAATATTCTCTAATATTTCTTCTTCGCTCCACTTCACCATCTTTTTCCCGGAATTATAACTGTATGCTTCTCCGATGCGTGCGTATAGCAGCCGCAGAAAGTCGTAAACTTCAGTAACGGTTCCGACAGTACTCCTGGGATTTTTGTTAGTTGTTTTTTGTTCAATGGAAATTACCGGCGAGAGGCCGGTGATTTTGTCAACATCAGGTCTTTCCATATCACCCATAAATTGGCGGGCATACGCAGAGAAGCTCTCCATGTAGCGTCGCTGGCCCTCAGCATAAATTGTGTCAAACGCAAGGGAAGACTTACCGCTTCCGCTTATACCGGTAATAACTACAAGTTGATTTTTTGGAATTGAAATGTCAATGTTCCGGAGATTGTGTTCTCTCGCTCCATATACTTCAATTTTTTCTTCTTCGCTCTCTAATGACGGAGCCTGCTGCTTCACTTTTGCCATAATTAAAGAGCGCAAAATTATGACTTAAAAATTTCCCTTAGTCACATTTACAAGTTTATATAGTTTCTCTCTGATCTTAATATCAAAAAAGAATATAAACCATCAGGGCGTGTTTTAGAAAAGAAGAATTATTTTTTTAGAAACTGCGGGCCCTTAAAATTGTGGCATACAGACGTAAGGCGAAAGGCGTACCAAAATGAAGATAAATAGTTACCGCTCACAAAACTCCATTATTATGGATAATTCTACAGCAACTTTATATACAAGAACGTTAATATTATGTGCTTTGCCACTTTAACTAAACTTTTTTAAATTCTTTTCCCACAAATAAACTTTATTTGCTGTTTTATCGTAGCTTCATTATCCTTTCGAACCCTTTAATAATCCTTTGTACAATTTCAAAATACTATTTGACATTTTTTTACAATAATTGAAATATTTCTCCGTTTATAAGTGCTAGTTGCCAGAGTTTTTAT
>JBBPZF010000686.1:0-3114 GCA_038199105.1 Chitinophagales bacterium
ATAGCGGGAATTTTTAATTTAGCTAAGCCGGTAAAAATTGATGTTGAAATTTTTTACGACTCATTATCCCTGATGAAATACCGGGGTCCTGACGCAACAGGCATCCGCCTGCTCGAGGATTCAGGCATTCTAGGGCATGTCAGGCTTTCAATAATTGATACAACTGAGGAAAATAACCAGCCCTTTGCAGCAGATGATAATTATACTTTAATCTATAATGGAGAAATATATAATTATATCGAACTACGTGAAGAACTGGAAACACTTGGTTATTCCTTCAAAACCCGCGGCGACACTGAAGTACTGCTGCGAAGCTACCAGCACTGGGGCGATGATTGTGTAAATCACTTTAATGGAATGTGGGCATTTGCCATTTATAATAAGTCTCTTAACAAGTTATTCTGTTCCAGGGATCGCTTTGGCATAAAGCCCTTCAATTATGCAGAAGTTAACGGTCAGTTTATTTTTTCTTCTGAAATTAAAGTAATACTATCTTATTTCCCTTGCCTAAGAATGCCAAATTATGAAGTAATCAGTAATTATTGCCGAAAGACCATAGGAGCTCAGATCCGAAATACCTGGTTTAGAGACATTTTTCGACTTGAGCCCGGTCATAACCTGGTGATTGAAAATGGAAAGATTTCTTTGAAACGCTATTGGGATTATCCGCGAAAAATAAATAGAAACATTTCTTTTGAGCAGGCTGTTAAAAAATACAAGGAGATTCTCTCAGACGCTGTACATCTTAGAATGCGAAGTGATGTCCCGGTGGGTTTTACGCTTTCTTCAGGGGTAGATTCAACTTCTTTAGTCTGCTTACTGAAAGGACAGTTTTTTGGAAATAAAAATACTTACACGGCTGCATTTAAGGAAAATAAATTCGATAAATTAGAAAAGCAGGGGTTTGTAAAAAAGGTGGAAGTAAATGAAGCGCAACTCGTTAAGGAGCTTACCGCTCAGCTTGATTTGACGTCTCACATCATTGAAATCGGTTATGAAAATTATGTAGAAAAGCTTAGTGGTATTATCTATCACTTGGAATCTGGTCATAGTTCTCCTGCTGTAATCCCACTTTCGCAGATTTTATCAGTTGCAAAAGAAAAGGTTACCGTCTTGTTGGAAGGGCAGGGAGCTGATGAATTGTTAGGCGGATATATTAATAGCGCAATGCCAGTTTATTTACTGGAACTGATAAAAAAATTAAAACTTAAACAGGCATACAAAGAATTTAAAATATTTTCAAAAACTTATTCAATTAAAACAGCTTTTGCATTACTTATCCGCCAATCGAACCTAAAATTTATTAAAAAAATATATTATTCACTTTCTGCAAATAATTCATTATATATAAATGAGCTGGCAAAGTTTAAGGAAATTGATGATTCCCCCGGCAACCCGGCTGGCTTTGATAATTTTTTGAACAAGCACCTTTATGATGCACATACGGGTACGCTGGTTAACTTGCTACATTATGGAGATGCTGTCTCCATGTCGCATTCCTTAGAAAGCCGCTTACCTTTTATGGATTATAGATTAGTAGAATTTGCCTTTTCCCTGCCCTCTGATTTCAAAATCCGGAATGGGCTTGGTAAGTATATTCACCGGGTAGCCTTGAAGGGTATCGTTCCCGATTTTATTTTGGAAAATCCATATAAGTTCGGATTCACAACTCCTCTTGTGCATTTGTTTAATAGCGAAGAGGAAAAAGCGCCAAAATCAATATTGATGTCCGAAAGATGTCTTAACCGAAAATTATTTAGCAAAACAGGATTGCAGAAAGCATTTGATGAACAAGCATCTGGTAAAAAGGATCATTCGAGGATTTTATTTAGAATATTGTGCGTTGAATTGTGGTTTAGAGAATTTATTGATAACGACTTTGAAAATAAGATATCGGCTGGAAAAGTAAAAAAGTTGACCAAGGTATAAATCAAAATTCCGGTAAAAAAGTATGAAAATTGATATTATAGCAGGCGCAAGGCCCAATTTTATGAAGGTCGCGCCTATAATTGACGCAATAGAAACTCATAGTCTTTCTATGCCAGGATTAAGTTATCGTTTAATCCACACAGGGCAACATTATGATAAGGCAATGAGTGAAAATTTTTTCAAGCAATTATCAATTCCGGCGCCCCATATAAATTTGGAATGCGGCGGGGGCACTCAGGCCGAGCAAACGGCGAATATTATGGTTGCATTTGAAAAGGAACTCATTCAAAATCCCGCAGATTTGGTTTTAGTGGTAGGCGATGTTACCTCAACCATGGCCTGTAGCATTGTAGCAAAAAAGCAATTTATTAAAGTTGCTCACGTAGAGGCTGGTATCCGTTCGTTTGATCTTTCTATGCCTGAAGAAATAAACCGTATGGTAACTGATACACTTGCAGACTATTTCTTTACTACTTCAGCCCGCGCCAATGAAAACCTTATGAAATCAGGAATTGGATCTGAAAGAATTTTTTTTGTGGGAAATACTATGATTGATACGCTTTTAAAAAATCTCACAAGACTAAAGGCTCCAAAGGAGTGGGATATCCTGCATTTGCATTCCAAAAAATACTTCATAGTAACGCTTCACCGTCCTGCTAATGTAGACGAAGAGGCTAAACTTAGGTATCTTATTGAAGAGATTGTAAACAACTCCGATAGCCTGCCGGTTATCTTCCCCGTACATCCCAGGACGGCAAAGATTATTCAGGCAATTGGAATTAATGCTCCCAATCTTCATTTGATTGCGCCACTTGATTATCTGGAGTTTAATTATTTGGTATCTGAATCTTTGGGGGTAATAACAGATTCGGGGGGAGTCACAGAAGAGACCACAGTGTTAGATATACCCTGTCTTACTTTGCGGGATAACACGGAAAGACCGGAAACGGTAGAGTTGGGCAGCAACGAACTTATTGGAACTGACGGTACCAACATAAAACCCGCGTTAAGAAAAATACTTGATGGTAAATGGAAAAAAAGTTCCGTACCTGAACTTTGGGATGGAAAAACATCGGAAAGAATTGTTGAGATTTTATATAACATAAGTAGAAGAAATCTATTACAATAAATAATATCCAAGTGCACCCTTTAAAAGAAACTGTTCCTGATTTATTACGGCTATAT
>JBBPZF010000687.1:0-7599 GCA_038199105.1 Chitinophagales bacterium
CTGAACTGAAAGAGCTTTTAAAAGAAACAGGTATTTCAAATTATTCAATTTTTTTTGATAAAGAAACAAACGATTTGTTTGCCTGTTTTACTGTTGAAGTTGAAAAGAAATTAAAAGGCTTACCTGCAAAAGAAATTATGAAAAGGTGGTGGGACTATATGAAAGATATTATGGAAACCAATGAAGATAATTCGCCCCTAAGCATTCCATTATCAGAAGTTTTTTATTTAGAATAATTAAGAAAATATTTATAGCCACGCTATCTTGCCATATAGCCTATGTATTAATAACAGTCTTTTAATTCGTGCTAATTTGTGTAATTCGTGGCATTGCCTTTCATTAAAATTTATTTCCATGCAAATTGAAAAATATAAAATCGAAGAACACAACCAATCTTTACTGAAAGAACATAAACGCAATTTTGAATTTGCATGTAATGACGTAAAAAATATTGATACTGTAATAGAAAAACTTATTGCATTCCAGGTGGCAATACCAAGCTGGGCACTGGGTACAGGCGGCACACGCTTTGGAAGGTTCAGCGCCGGCGGCGAGCCACGGGTACTGGAAGATAAAATAGAAGACATTGGATTGCTTCATGCATTAAACAAATCCTCAGGAGCTATTTCTTTACATATTCCGTGGGACATACCAACGAATGCTGCAAACATAAAAGCACTTGCAGCACAAAATGATTTGCGTTTCGATGCAATGAATTCCAATACCTTCCAGGATCAGCCAGGTCAAAAGTGGAGTTACAAATTTGGTTCATTGCAGCATGTTGATAAAGGGGTACGCAAGCAGGCAATTGAGCATAATATTGAAGTAATAAAATATGGAATTGAATTAGGGTCGCAGGCACTAACGGTATGGCTAAGCGATGGAAGTTGCTTCCCCGGGCAATTGAATTTTAGAAAGGCATTTCAGAATACTTTGAATGGGCTCCAGGAAATCTATGAAGCACTGCCAGGCAAGTGGAAAGTGTTTGTTGAATACAAAGCGTACGAGCCAAATTTCTATTCCACAACCGTGGGTGATTGGGGGCAGTCTTTATTGTATACAAGTAAATTAGGAAACAAAGCATATACATTGGTTGACCTTGGCCATCATTTGCCCAATGCGAATATTGAACAAATTGTTTCTCTTTTATTGATGGAAAAAAAATTAGGAGGCTTCCATTTTAATGATAGTAAATATGGCGATGACGACCTCACGGTTGGAAGCATCAAACCTTACCAGTTATTTTTAATTTTTAACGAACTGGTAGAAGGAATGAATGCACGTGGAATGGAGCATGCAACCGATCTTGGGTGGATGATAGATGCGAGCCATAATGTAAAAGACCCGCTGGAAGATCTGCTGCAATCAATAGAAGCAATTATGATCTCGTACACACAGGCATTGTTGGTTGACAGGGAAAAATTAACGCATGCACAGGAAAACAACGATGTAGTGATTGCACAGGAAATATTGCAAAACATTTTTCGTACCGATGTAAGAGCTGTTGTAGCTGAAGCAAGATTAAGAAGCGGCGGCGCATTAGAACCGCTGCAATTATTCAGGCAATTAAAAGTTAGGAATCAGTTGATAAAAGAACGAGGAAGCGAAACAGTTGCTACCGGATTGTGAACTCACCACTCACATTTAACAATGAAAAAAACGAAAGTCACCGCCATATTTGATATTGGAAAAACAAATAAGAAGTTTTTTCTTTTTGACGAAAACTATCAACAGGTCTTTAAACAATATGTATGTTTTGAGGAAATAAAAGATGACGATGATTTTGCGGCGGATGATTTATCTGCCCTACAAACCTGGATTAAAAACGTTGTGAATGATGCTTTTAAAGATGAACGGTTTGAGATCACTTCATTAAATTTTTCGACCTATGGCGCCAGCTTTATTCATGTAGATGAAAACGGTTTACCTGTGGTACCACTTTATAATTATTTAAAACCATATCCGGAAAATATTCTGCAATCTTTTTATGATAAATATGGTGATGAAATGAAGATCGCTTTGGAAACAGCTTCGCCGGCATTAGGTATGTTAAATTCAGGATTGCAGTTGTATTGGTTGAAATATGAAAAACCCGATATTTTCAAAAAGATAAAATGGTCATTACATTTACCTCAATACCTCGCTTATCTATTTTCGGGTATGCCCGTTAGTGAGTACACCAGTATCGGCTGCCATACAGGCCTTTGGGATTATAATAAAAATGATTATCACGATTGGGTATATACTGAAGCGTTTGATAAAATATTGCCGCCAATAGTTTCTGCAGATACTATTTTTAAAAAAAATGTAGAAGGTAAATCATTGAAAATTGGTTCAGGTATTCATGATAGTTCCGCGGCACTTTTGCCCTACATGCTTTCATCAGAAGAACCTTTTTTGCTTATCTCTACCGGCACCTGGAGCATTTCATTAAACCCATTTAGCAAACAAATACTTTCTAAAGAGGATCTAAAAAATGATTGCCTGCATTATATGCGAACCGATGGGAAAACGGTGAGGGCCTCAAGGTTATTACTAGGAAGTGAGTACAGTTTTCAAACAGAAAGATTAGCGCATCATTTTAACAAAGAAAAAGAATTTTATAATTCAGTAAAATTCAGCGATCGTGTTTTTACAAAATGGATAAACAATCATACCTCCTGTTTTCATTTTAAAAATATAACAGTTAACGGAAAAGAAAATAATACAACTGATTATACGGTATTTGATAATTATGAAGAAGCTTATCACAAGTTGATGATTGAGCTTACTGCATTGCAAGCACAAAGTGCGCTCCGTGCTATTGGCGATACAAAAATTAAAAATATCTATATTGACGGAGGCTTTGCTGATAATGACATCTATATAAAAATATTAGCGCATCATTTTCCGCAGTATGTAATCTATACAACTCAATCACCGCTGGGTTCTGCGTTGGGAGCTACCATGATCATGTCCGGTAAAAAATCAATAAACAATTTTTTAGAAGAGCATTATGCCATGAAGAAACACGGTGGTTAATTAAAAAAAATATAGAATGGAAATTTCTTATAATCCTTCTTATCCTTCAATAGAAGACCTTATTAAAAAAGCTAAAAAACGAATTCCGCGTTTTGCTTTTGAATATCTTGATGGAGGTTGTAACGAAGATGTAAATCTTTTTAAAAATACAAGCGAGTTAAGAGAAGTGGAATTGAAGCCATACTATTTAAGTAAACATACCGGCTCCGATTTAAAAACAGAATTATTTGGTCATGTGTATGATGCTCCTTTTGGAATTGCACCTATAGGTCTACAGGGATTGATGTGGCCCAATGCTCCTGAAATATTGGCCAGGGCTGCGTTTGAGCACAACATACCTTTTATTTTAAGTTCAGTAACCACTTCATCTATTGAAAGGATTGGGGAGCTTACCGAAGGAAGGGCATGGTTTCAGTTATATCATCCTGTTGATAATAAATTAAGGGACGATATAATAAGAAGAGTAGCTGCGGCGCAATATCCTGTATTGGTTGTATTATGCGATGTACCCACATTTGGTTACAGGCCACGTGATATAAGAAACGGCTTAGCCATGCCGCCCAGGATGACTTTAAAAAATATGATCCAGATAATGGGGAAGCCTAACTGGGCTTTACGAACATTGTTCCACGGGCACCCGCCTTCGAAACCATGAAGCCATATATGCCGAAAGGGCTCGATATGAAAAAGCTTGGGGTCTTTATGAACTCAACGTTTAACGGCAGGGTTAATGAAGAAAAACTGTCCGCAATAAGAGACAGGTGGAAAGGTAAACTTGTTTTAAAAGGTGTAGCAACTGAAGAAGATACAGCTCTTGCCATTAAACTGGGTTTTGATGGCATCATTGTCTCAAATCATGGCGGCAGGCAATTAGATGCAGGACAGTCATCTGTAAACGCGTTGCGTGCTATTGCTGATAAAAATAAGGACAAGATAAAAGTGATGATGGACAGTGGCATTCGTTCCGGGCCTGATATTGCAAGGGCCATAGCTTCCGGTGCGGCATTCACTTTTTTAGGTCGTTCATTTATGTATGGCGTTGCGGCATTGGGCAATAAAGGCGGCCATCACACCATATCAATTTTGAAAGTGCAATTGCAACAAGTGATGGAGCAGATCTGTTGTGAGCATGTCACTGATATTCCAGATCATCTTATTCAAAGACAATAGATAATTTGATAAATAAACGCTGCATTTTCTCTCCCAAATCTTATATCGGGCGGTGGCATGAAAGCACAGGATGGTTGCATGATTTTTACTGGCTACTTTTAAGTTTGTTATTAAAAACGATTGCAAAAGATTTGCTTGGTTTGATAAAAAATTATCTGTCAAATAGCTTTCCCTGCAATCTTTCTATCATAAATTTTAAAACTTCAAGGTTCTTATATATAAATTGATTAGGACCAATAACTTTTTCTCTCATAAGCAGCGTTTAATAAGAAATCAGCCTGGTCTTGGCCGGGGTGATTATCTTTTATGCACTATTATTAAACAAGCCTTGAAAAACCTGAAAAGCGCAAGCCCGTGTAGAGAATGAACTGTCGTATAAATATTTAAACTGCTAATCTTACGATAGATTTAATCATTAAGAGTAAGAGATGTTTAGAGATATTTTGCGTTAACTATCTATCGCGAATACGGCGTTTTCTTAATAGAAACTACAAATTGCACTGTCTTTCTATGCAAACTTCTTTACTTTTGAAACACTTACATGAAAAAAAGCTTGCAGCCATATCACTCATTTGCATTTACGCATTGGCAACAATGGGTTTTAGCTTAAGGGAATTTTATTGTTGCGGTAAGCTGAAAACTATTTCTATAACACTTGCTAATGAAGGTAAAAATAGCGGCAAAGAAGACAGCAAAAGTGACCGTTGTTGTAAAAACAAATACCAGTACTTTAAGGTAAAAGATAATCATGTAAGTGCTGCCCACGTATGCTTTCCTGCAAAATTTATCAGCATACAGTTTATCAGCAACTATTCCCCGGATATAATTTTTACTTCTAAAAAAACTGTGGTTGCTTACAGGGGTAATGCACCACCCGTATACAGTAACGTTCCCATTTATATTTCCAACTGCGTCTTCCTGGTTTGATTTTAATCCCCCTCGTTCAACGTTCTGTTACGCACCATCTTTTGAGTTCATCAACTCAGATTTTCCATTTTATTTTTCTGTTACCTGCATAAAAGAATAACTCTTTCATTCAAAAAATATACGACTTACACATTTAAATCATTCAATAAAACAAGGCAACAAGTGTTGTTGCCTTGTTTTAAAATAAAGATCACGAAGAAGCTATTTTTTATTGGTGCCATACTAAAATGTAAACCATGGGGATGTAACTTTGGACAAATATTTAAAGTATGAATAAAATTGGATTAGCATTCTTAGCAATTTTTCTGTTAGCCTCGTGCTCACAAAAGCAAACAAAAAATGCAACAGATAGGATAATAACGAAAGGGCAAATGCCAGATATCGCTAAGGAAAAAGACGATAAGCTCCATTTAGTTTTTGGAACCGGGGACAGTATCATGTACGCTTATTCTTCCGATCATGGTTATTCATTTTCTAAGCCAGAATTAATTGCTGTATTATCGGGTGTGTATGCCTTCGCTACCAGGGGGCCGCAGGTTGCCGTTACGGATAAAAGCATTGTTGTAACTGCCGCGACTTCAAAAGGAGACATATTTTCTTTTTATAAAACAAACGGCGGTAAATGGACGCAAGGGCAAAGGGTGAATGATATTGATACAGTTGCAAAGGAAGGTCTTACCGCATTAAGCGCAGATGGGGAAAACGCTTTTGCTGTGTGGCTTGATCTGAGGGGCAACAAGAAGAATAAAATTTATGGTGCAGCTTCAACCGATGGAGGTAAAACATGGTCAGCGAATAAGATGATTTATACCTCACCTGATACAACGGTTTGCGAATGCTGCAAACCTTCGGTTGTTGTGAAAGGAAGCAATGTATTCGTTATGTTCAGGAACTGGCTGAATGGAAACAGGGATATGTATGTAATTAAATCTGTTGACGGGGGTGCCACATTTGGCAAAGCACAAAAGTTAGGAGAAGGCAGTTGGAAATTGAATGGATGCCCAATGGATGGAGGCGGATTATCAGTAAATGAAAAGGGGGAAGTACAAACCGTTTGGAGAAGGCACGGAAAAATATATTTTGCCGCGCCAGGAGAGCCTGAAAAGGCGATTGGAACCGGTAAGGGTTGTACCATAGAAACAGCTGAAAATAAAAACTTCTACGCATGGACGGAAAACGGGAAAATAGTTTTAACAGACGCACAAGGAAAGAAAAAAATAATCGGGGAAGGCAGCGGCCCGGTTCTTAAAGCCTTAAACGATCAACAGGTTCTTTGTGTTTGGGAAAATGAAAAGGAGATACATGGTGCTGTTGTAGAATTATAATATTAGCAAAATAAAAGAAATAGCAGAAATGAAAGCCATTCTAAAAAGAATGAACAAGTAGCTGGGGCTTAACCAACAGAAATAAAAAATTAACCATGAAGAAATTATTTTTAATAATAACCATATTAGTCTCCATCAGCACCCACGCGCAGCAGATGGATATGGGCAACATGAAAATGCCCAATGATAAGCATACAACTAAACAAGTTCCGGAAGGTAAAAGAGTTGAATACGATTTAAATGTAAACGATACCACGGTAAACTACACTGGCAAGATTGTTCATGCCATTGCTATTAACGGTCAGATTCCCGGCCCTACGATTGAGCTTACGCAAGGCGATACCGCCGTGATAAGAGTTCATAATTTAATGAATGTAACTACTTCTATTCACTGGCATGGTATACTTATTCCAAATCAGTTTGACGGAGTTCCCGGCCTCACTACATTTCCGATACAGCCAGGTACTACATTAACGGTTGTTTTTCCGGTGCGCCAAAACGGGACGTATTGGTATCATTCCCATACTATGACACAGGAACAGATTGGCCTAACCGGTTCTATAGTTATTCATAAAAGAGATGAACAAAAAATGAAAGAGCAAGTGTTGGTTCTAAGCGACTGGACAAATCAAAAACCTGCGGAAGTCTGGCGGCTGTTAAAAAGAAAAACAGACTGGTATTCTATACAAAAAAATTCTGTTCAGAGTTATAGCGAAGCAATTGCTGCTGGTAGCTTTGGTGATAAGCTGAAGCAGGAATGGATGCGCATGCCTGCAATGGATATAAGCGATGTGAAATACGATCAGTTTCATACAAATGGCAAAACAAAGTTCGAAGCAAATGAAATTAAAGCGGGGGAAGATGTAAAGCTTAGAATTATAAATGCGTCTGCGTCTTCTTATTTCTGGCTGCAGTTAGCAGGTGGGAAAATGAAAGTGGTTGCTGCGGACGGACAGGATGTAAAGCCGGTTGAGGTTGATAAATTTTTGATTGCAACTGCCGAAACGTATGATGTTATTATCCACATTCCTTCCGATGGGAAATATGAATTAAGAGCGACAGCGCAGGATTAATGCAGATCGGCTTATTATTTTTTCGAAACAATGCTTACAACTACACCGTCACAATTCTTATGATAGTTGGTTTTATTACCGCA
>JBBPZF010000688.1:0-9086 GCA_038199105.1 Chitinophagales bacterium
GTGGCCGGTGCATGCCAATGATCGGGAGTGGCAATATAAGTTGCATCCACGTTTTTGTCCGGCAGTATCTTGCGAAAATCATTTTCTCCTTTAGGCGCATCTTTGCCAGCTTTTACTACTGCATCAATGCCTTTTTGCCTTGCCTTTTCTTCAACATCGCACACATAAATCACATCGGTATTAGCCTGTTTGGCAAAGGTGGCAGCCATACCCGAGCCCCGGCCGTTAGAGCCGATGACAGCTACCCTTATGCGGTCATTGGCGCCCATTATTTTTCGATAGCTTTTCGGGCTAAATCCGGCGCCAACCCCACCTAAAACAATGGCTGCAGAACTGCCGGCGATATTTTTAATAAACCTTCTTCTTGAATTTTTCATATACCAGTTTTTTTTTATTAAAGTTCTTTGATTTTTATATTCCTGAAGGTAACCTTATCCCCATGCGCCTGCAATAAAATTGGTGAAGAAGCAGCTTCTGCAAATCCCTGTGTGGTATTGAATTTGCTTTTTGCAATAGCTTCTTTGAAGGCTTCACTTCCTCTTTCATATTCTAATATTTTTACACCATTTAACCAATGCTCTACGTGATTGCCTTTTACAACTATCCTTGCTGTATTCCATTCACCGGCAGGCTTATAAGGTTTGTTCGGATCAGCAGGCATGATATCGTAAAGAGCTCCTGTTTTGCGGTTACCATTGATGCCTAATTTTGCATCGGGGTGTTTGTTATCGTCTATGATCTGAAATTCGCAACCTAAAGAAGTGTTGGGTAATAGAAAATACTTAATGCCACTATTACCTCCTTCGGAAATTTTAAATTGAACAGAAAGATCAAAGTCTTTAAAGGAACGGGTAGTGATAATATCGCTCCCATGTCCTTTTGAGGGATCAAAAGTTAGTTCTCCATTTTCAACGCTCCATGATTTTTCTGGTAAAGTATCATGTTGTGCATTTCTCCAACCGTTCAGCGTTTTACCGTCGAATAAAGGCAGCGAACCGTCCTTTGTTTTTGCTTGTGCATTAACACCTCCATTGCTTAACAGGGAAAGCAGAAAGAATAAATAAAGTAGTGATTTCATATTTTATTTTTGTTAGGCGTTTATTAATAAAGATTATACATCAGGTATATTGGCACTTGCTTTTGGCCTTTAAGGCATTAATGGAACAAAAAAATATTTCATTTATTTGCGGTATTAAATTCTGTAGATCGTTCCTTTGCATCATCTGAAACATAGATGGATTCTATAATCGGGTAAATTAAAATAAAACTCTAAATAAAAAAATACTGATTAAATCATACTTCGCAAGAGATAAAATCAGTGACTTTTGGTTTTGCTCAAGAGACAAAAAAAAGTACAAGAGTGTCCATATAGTTCCTAATGTTTCTCTTAATAAAACTTGAAAAAAGATGCCCATTGGTTTGCCGATGAACGTAATGCGACGCAAAGATGATGTTATAAAAACAAATGGCTGTAACCAAAAAAATGTTGTCGTATAAAAGTGCGATGCAACGGCAATCTTATAGCAGTCAGTAACCTGCCGGCAGGCAGGCTCAGTCTGGCTCAAAGAATAATCCAACTCACTATTTACCCTTTGTGAAGTATAACTGTAACCAAACTTTGCTAAATTTTTACCTACTCCCGTCAAAGTATTTTAATCTTAACATTGCGAAAAGCAACTTCATGCCCATGATCCTGGAAGGCTATTTTGCCCTTCGGAGAAGTCATAAAGTCGGGCCAGGTTTTAAACTTGCTGTTTGCAACCATATTTTTCCATTCATCGCTGCCATATTGAGTGTCCAAAGTTTTTATTCCATTGAAATAAAAAGTAAGGTGCCCGTTGTTTTGAATGATTCGTGCCTGGTTCCATTCGCCAACAGGTTTTGGTTTTGATAATGCTGCGGTGCCGGACATATCGTATAAGAGGCCTGCGAGATGATTTTCCTTTTTATTATCATCTGCCTTTATATTATCAAGCACCTGCATTTCAGCGCCGGTATTGTATGTGGCAGATAACTTAGGGTCTTCTTTTATGTCAAAAATAATTCCGCTGTTGCCGCCTTCAGAAATTCTCCAATCCGTTGTGAACTCATAATTTTCATATTCGTTATTGGTAACAAGGTCACCGGAGTTATCGTTGCCTTTTAGTTTTGGGTCCATTACAAGTGCGCCATCAGCAACTTTCCAATTATTAGTCACCGAATTTTTATTGTAGGTATGCCAGCCGTTCGTGGTTTCACCATCAAACAGCAATATCCAGCCGTTGTTTTTTTCTGCCGAAGTGAGCGTGTTAACCTTATCGCTCGATGAATTTTTTTTTGTTGATGAGCAAGAAAAAAATAGTAAGCTCAGCAGGCAGAAAACAGGGAATCTTTTTATCATATCAGGTTTTATTTTGTTGGTTATAGATGAGGTATAATTTTTATAAAGTTAATGCAATATCAATGCCGTATATAATGGTATTTGTATGTCATTAGCATTTTTCAATAAGCAAAAGTTCATACAATAATTTTGAAGAAACAAAAAGAATAATCAGGCCTGGATTTTTAATACAGGACTTTTCCTTTTATCATCCAAACTTCATGTTTGCCATTGTATGCATCAGTCGAGGTTAGCGCAACAACTGTATTATCTTTTAAAACTGTAATACTGTTCCATAAAGCGGTTTTATTTATTGGCATTTTAAATGGTACAGTTGGGTTCGTAAAATTGCGGCCTTCACGATCGCCAATAGCTACAACCATTTCAGCATTATGTACATCCTGTTTTCCAATCCTGAATTCAGAAGATTGATAAGACAACAATGTGTTGCCGTTGGAAAGCGCTGTCAAATAAGGAGCGCCGGCGTACACCGTTTCTTTTAAAGAATCTTTTAATGCATACTCACGGTACGGGCTACACGCCGTTACGGTTTTACGAAAGTTTCCTTTTAATGGTGACCGCATGATATAAGGTTTGAAATTCACAAACCCATTATCTTCAATAGAAAATAATATCTCTTTTGTTGCGGGTAAGTAAATTGGCACGGGCATGCCATCCCTGCTACCCTTCCTGAAAGAAACGATCTCCGGTTTTGTTGTCCAGGTTTTCCCATTATCAAAAGATCTTAATAGTGATATATTTTGCTCATCAGAATTTGTATAAGGCCCTTCATCAGAAAAAAATAATTCTACTTCACCAGAGGGTAGTTGCAAAGCAGCGGGCTCCCAGCATCCATTTTGAAATTGATATCCTGCTTCATACAATGATTGATCATCTTGCCAATTTAAGCCATCATCAAAACTTTTTGCGATGCGAATAGCAAAATGTTTGGAAGTATCTGTATTGTGGCCAGCAGGTCTTGGGTTGTAACAAATAAACAAAGAACCATCGTGTAATAAAAGTATGTCCGGCGCATCCATCCTGATTCCATTTTCCCTGGCAGCAACAATTACCGGTTCAGACCATTGATCACCTTTATCATTGCTGCGGACAATTTCTGTATTGCCATTTGAAGCGGCGTACACGGTAACAAGCAAGCCATTTTTTAATTCAATCATTCGTGCATAGCCGCCAAAGCCAACCGGCCGCAGGCTGTTAGTATCCCAGGTAATATTTAAAAGCCCGGGATCAACAGGATGATTTGGAAATGAAGACTTTTGAGCAAAGCCTGTTTGTTGTTGCGATAATAAAACAATCAATGATAAAAAAATAGGCAACGAAAATCTTTTCATTCAAAACAATTTACATGTACGTTATCTTAAAAGTGTCACCTTTCCTTTTAAATGCGCAATTTTTGGAGCGCTTGCTTTTTTATAATCACATATCCATGCATAAATTCCCACCGGCGCAGGAAGGCCCTTGATCAATCCTTCCCAGCCTTTCTGTGAGTCATTCGATTCAAATATTTTTTGCCCCCACCGATTAAAAATAACCACACGATAATAAGAAAGGTTGTAAGCATTCAAAACATTAAAGACATCATTCAGCCCATCGCTGTTGGGAGTGAAGGCATTTGGAAACATAATATTGCAAACTCTCTCGTTGATCACTGTTGTCCTAGTCGCCATGCCGCATTTATTAGAAATTTTTACAGAATAAGTACCACCGCGTGCGACAATGAAACTGCTGTTTGCTGAACCATCCTGCCACAAATAAGAATCAAAAATTCCCGGAGAAAGAACTATAGAATCGCCTGTACACAAAATCGTATCCGAATAGGGACTGGAATTAATATCAGGAAGGATAGTAAGATTCAGCGTGTAAGTAGAGTCGCAGCCATTTACGGATTTGTACACAGTGTTATATTCACCTGCTACGCTGTATCCCAGGTAAGAAGTTCCAAAACAAATTGCAGTGTCCAAAACAGAAGTTGGTTTTGGATAAACTACAAGGTTAAGTGTGCGGGTACTATCGCAGCCATTACTTCCCGTGAAAACATCGGTATAGATGCCGGAAGTTGTATGGCCTGCATAATTTTCACCATCACAAATATTTTGATTGGCAGTTGTTCTTGCTTTTCGATTAACGGTAACTGTTATACTGTTAGAAATTACCGGTGTATTACAGGGAAGGCTGCTGGTCAAAATACAATTCACCACATCGCCCGAAGCAAGAGAACTGTTAGTGTAGGTGTCCGCGTTAGTACCTGTGTTATTGCCGTTTAATTGCCATTGGTATTGAGGAGCATTGCCACCAAAAGTGGTGGCCGCCGTAAATGTCGCTGCACTGCCCTCGCAAATAATATTTTTAGGCGTTGAAATATTTATTGTCCGTACATCATACACATTCATTTTAAATGTGTTCGAGGCTATCCGGCATGAAGTACTGGCAATGTTGCTCAAATCCGCCACCGCCACGCGATACATGTAAGTACCTGCAGGCGTTGGTTTGCGGATAAAGGTTTTATTATTTGCGCCGTTTATATCACCCCATAATGCACCATTGTCAGTGCTCACCTGCCACTGGAGAGCGGTAGTTACATAACAATTTTCCACTGACGAAAGAAAGACGATATCTTTTGTATCATTCACACAAACTTCAGCAGAATCGCCTGAAAAAGCAGCAGTACTGATAGAGATGTCAGGGCCAATGGGACGGAAGGTAATATCGTCCAAGGCAACATCATTGCCTACACCGCCCGGAGCGTTGTTGCGCATTCTCAGAACAACGGTTGACACATTGGGTGGCATGGTAAAATTGAAACTGTATTGCGTCCACGTTACGGGATTAACAATAGGAATATTACCGGTATTGTACGTCGTTAAAATGCTGTCGTCTGTTTTTTCAATTGTCAATGTGATGTTGGGCAGCGTACCTGTAACACTGCACATATTGAGCATCCATGCAGCAAACTGGTAGGTAGTGCCTGTACACAAACCATTAATGGTTTGAACATAAAAATCACTCGGTTGATAGGACGCATTTATCAGCATAAAATAACCGTTAGCATCGCCGGTGTGATCAGTGGTCGTATGCCATACAACATCATTTCCAAAGCAACCGGCAGTATAATTTAAAATAGCATAATTACCATCGGGCGGGCATGTAGCTGCGACATAATTTAATGCGCTGGTTGTGTTGGCAGGCAACGGTGGCCCAAAAGAAGACCCTGAACCAAACGTAACATTTACGATTGGATCACCAACCGAACCTGTACAGTTTTGAGCCTGCGCAAAATTGATGAGGAAGAAAAAAGGAATAAAGAAACTAATTTTCAGATAACTTTTCTTCCAAATAAGTATTAAAACTCTACTCAATGTTTGTTTAATATTTTATATTCAAATATATGCATTCTCAAAATTGAAGCCATGTATTTTCAAAATTAAACCTATGTATTTTAAAAATTAAACCTATGCATTTTCAAAATTAAGAATACCTTCGGGGTAAATTAATATCTATAATGATGCCGAAGTTTATAACAAGAACCATAACAAAATTTATAAGACAACAACAAACCAAATTCCCAGTTTTAGGCATCACAGGCCCGAGACAATCGGGAAAGACAACACTGCTACGGCATATTTTTAAAGATTATACTTACATCTCCCTGGAAAATCCAGACGCACGAACGTTTGCGACGGAAGACCCAAACGGATTTTTAAAAAAGTATAATTCAAATGTGATATTAGACGAGGCACAACGGGTACCAGCCTTATTCTCTTACATTCAAACGATCGTGGATGAATCAAAAAAAATGGGGCAATTTATTTTATCCGGTTCACAAAATTTTCATTTACTAAATAACATAACACAAACATTGGCGGGGCGGGTAGCCTTGTTTAAACTACTGCCGCTGGATTTTAATGAATTAAAAAATGAACATTTGTTGGCGCCTTCTTATCCCGAGGCTTGCGTACGGGGTTTCTACCCGGCTATATTCGACCGCAATATTGATCCACCGGTATTTTATTCAAATTATATAAACACCTACCTGGAAAAAGATGTGACCGAATTAATAAATATCCGGGATATAAATTCCTTCAGAACATTTATTGCTTTAGGTGCCTCACGCGCTGGCCAACTTTTAAATCTAAGTTCACTCGCAAACGATTGTAATATTTCACAGCCAACTGCCAAAGCATGGCTATCCATTCTTGAAAGTAGCTACGTCGTTTTTTTACTGCAACCATATCATGAAAATTTCAATAAGCGATTAGTGAAAAGCCCAAAATTATATTTTTATGATACCGGCCTTTTATGTCATTTACTTAATATAAGGAGCGCAGAAGAAATGGAAGAAAACCGCTTAAAGGGAAATATTTTTGAAAACATGGTCATTGGCGAATATCAAAAGAAAAATTTTCACCAATACCTGCATCAGAATTTTTATTTCTGGCAGGATAGCAATAATCATGAAATAGACTTTTTAATTAAAACAGCTAAAGGATTTAATATTTATGAAGTGAAGGCTACTCAAACAATTAAACCGTCTCTTTTTAAAGGTATGGACTACTTTGAAGCGATTGCGGATGACGCGAAAATTAAAAAAACACTCATTTACGGCGGGCTTGAAAACCAGGCACGTTCAAAATATTCTGTGCTGGGATGGCCTGATATCAACCCATGATTTAGAACATTCATCTTTGGCTTAAACAGGTATAGTACATATCGCAATGGGCAACAAAATGGTTTTCTTACTTTGAAGAAGCGCCATCATTCATTACATTTTATCTCTCAAAAAATTACACTTTTAAACAAAGCTTTTTAATCCGCCTTCTTCAAAAGCCTACATCCAAACGCCCCACCCGCAATACTTCCAGGTAATGCCTGAAACCTGACAGTCACTTCTTGTTTGCCTTCCAATAAATTTTCCGGAATATCATAATACACGTCAAAAAATTCATTCGGCTTTTCTGCCTGCAACCTTTGCGAAGCGATCTTTACATCATCTATAAGAATATCAAAATTCCTGTTGCCATTGTCGCTTCCCCAATAGGTGTTTACTAATTGCAAATTTTTATATCCCTTTGTATTTAGTGTAAATGAAAACCAGCCGCCTTCGTTTGTATCACGCCACTTGCGGCCAAAAGCTTCTCCGGTGTTCGTCTTTTCTCCCTTAAAATTATGATCACGCTCAGGCTGCATCTCTCCCACTCTCAACATGTCAACCGTCCGGGCCTTTATTTCTTCCTGTCGTTTTAATTCCGCCTCATATTCTTTCTTCTTTTCATTCCATCCTGCGGTAGTAAACTTGTCCCAATAAACAATGTAATGCTGGTGATGCATTTCATAAAAAGGAATCAATGAAACTGCTTTGTCAGCGCTGGTTGCAGATGTTTGAAACATAATTATATCGCTGTTTAAAACAGGTTTTATTAAGGCACTGACATCAGTATCATTTGAAACAAATACCGGTATATTCTGCTGCATAGGTTTTTCTTTTCCTAACTCGCCCGACAAAACAATAGGGCCATACAACAGGGCAATACGATTTTTATTATCAGGCATACTTTCAGCATGCACATACAGCTTCATGCCAATGCTGATTTTATCGCCTGTTTTCCAAACTCTTTCTATGGTATAATAACTGTCGGGATTTTTTTTAATGACTACAGGCTTATCGTTTATGGCGACCGTTAGTCCTTCGTTTGCCCAGGACGGATAGCGGATATGTATGGGGAAATTCTCGCCTTCACTATTGCCTTTTCTATGAGAAGTCCCTTGGACTATTTTTAAAATAACATCGTTGGAATTTGGAAAAGATGTTTCCATTTTTATTTGCAGGTTACGTTCTTTCCAGGTTAATATCGAGGGAATAAACAGATTCACATATAAGCTCCCATCATTTCCCTTTGCATAAATGCTTTCTCCATACTTCACGTGATTTTCCATGCCGGTTCCTGTGCAGCACCAAAAAGATTCTGTTGGTGTGCTATATGTTTTTTCTCCGCCTGCCACGAGGGGAACAAAATAAGTAGTCATGCCATCATCAGGGTTTATAGAACCGAGAATATGATTGTATAAAGTACGCTCGTAATAATCCATGTAATGCGCATCCGGGTTCAGGGTAAAAAGATGCCTGGTAAGCTTCAGCATGTTGTAACTGTTACATGTTTCAGTAGTGTTATCATTTAAATGATCAGAAAGTTCATCGGGTTTGCTGAAATGCTCAAAGTCACTGTTGCCACCAGTTACGTAAGAATGATGTGCTGTGACCATGTTCCAAAAATTTACAGCGGTGGCTTCATTTTTTTTATTGCCCGTAAGTTCATATTGCCTTGCCGTTCCAATCACTTTTGGTATTTGTGTATTGGCATGTTTGCCTGGCAAAATATCTTCATCATTTGAAAGAGGATCTAATATTTTTTTATGATCGAAGCGATAAGAAAGAGTAAGATATTTTTTATTGCCTGTGAGTGCATACACATTAGCCAATGCTTCGTTCATACCGCCCTGTTCGCAATCCAGCATTTTTTGAAATTGTTCTTCGGTTAAATTTTTAAACTTCACATCAATCCAGTCGCAAAATTTTGCGGCGATCTGCAATGCTTTTTTATTTCCTTCATATTGATAAGCATCTACTAAGCCAGCAAGCATTTTATGCAACGTGTACCAGGGAACCCAAGCCCCATTGAGGTCGAAGCCTTGCGACCGGATATCACCCGCA
>JBBPZF010000689.1:0-3263 GCA_038199105.1 Chitinophagales bacterium
CGAAGCTACACTTACCGATGAAGGTACCAATGTTGTTCATCTGAAAAATTCCAAAAGTATCTTGAAGAAGTCGTAGTTACTGCATTAGGTGTAAAAGGAGAGAATAAGAAATCTTACTTTCAGTTCGCGGGAAGTAAAGGGAGATAAATTAAAGCAAGCGAAAGGCCCGAACATCGTCAATGCCATAGCGGGTAAAATATGGAGCTCATCGACGTTGCAACAGGACTTGCCGATACATATGGTGGCTTTCCTACGATACTTTTAAAAACTCGGTTGAAGGTGGAGACATTATTAAACCAGGTTTGATATGCAATAGCACAAATACTCGTGAACACATTGATCATAAATTTTTTTGCAGGCTTCATTTATTCGGACGTCATTTAAAAAGTTGGTGTATGTTTTAGCGAATGCTTTTAAAATATCTGCAAAAGAAAGAAGGCCAAAAAAGGTATTATTCAAATTTGATTTGAGTGAATGGTAAAATAGTACAAGCTTTTGGTGGTATCAGTGAATAGTTCATTCAAGACACAGCATACATTTGTGATGGTATATTTTAATAAAGGAAATTAATTAAGATGAATGTAATAAGGAATATAATATTATTCGCCTGCATTGGATTATTGCCCATACCTGTTACCGCGCAAAATGAATACCAGGCTAATTGGAAATCGCTTAGTAATTACCAGGTGCCAGACTGGTTTCGCGATGCCAAGTTTGGGATTTTTATTCATTGGGGCGTATATGCTGTTCCTGCTTATGGTGGCGAATCGTATGGTGAATGGTATCCCTACAACATGTACAGAAAAGGAACCCGGGTTTTCAAACATCATGTAGAAACTTATGGCACACAGGATACATTCGGGTATAAAGATTTTATTCCGATGTTTAAGGCGGAAAAATTTAACGCCGATGCCTGGGCTAAACTTTTTAAAGAAGCAGGGGCTAAATATGTAGTTCCTGTTGCAGAGCATCATGATGGTTTTGCTATGTACAAAACAAGCCTTTCTAAATGGAACTCCTTCGACATGGGGCCGCATCGCGATATTGTAGGAGAACTCGCCAAATCTATTCGCAAGGAAGGAATGATTTTCGGATTGTCATCACACAGGGCGGAGCATTGGTTCTATTTCTATAACGGCCGATTATTTAATTCCGATGTCAATGACCTAAAATACCAGGACTTCTACGGCCCGGCGGAAGAAGGCGGATATGACTTCCCCAACCATCCGATGACTACCGAATTTTTAAACGACTGGCTATTACGCTGCACAGAGTTGGTTGACAAATATCATCCGCAATTGTTTTGGTTCGATCAATGGATAGAGCGTGATGGATTTCAACCCTATTTAAAAACATTTGCTTCTTATTATTATAATCATGGATTGCAGTGGAAAAAAGGTGTTGTGCTAAATTATAAATATGAAGCTATGCCTGATAGTGCTGGTGTGCTTGATATTGAACGGGGAAAGCAGGCTGACATACGGGCTTTGCCCTGGCAGTCTGATGATGCAGTTGGTTTTAATTCGTGGGGTTATATTAATGGTGATCATTATAAAAGTCCGCAATTCCTTGTGGATGAATTGATAGATATTGTAAGCAAAAATGGAAACCTCTTACTCAATATAGGGCCAAAAGCTGACGGCACCATTCCGAATGAACAGAAAAAGTTATTACTGAATATCGGAAAATGGTTAAAGGTAAATGGAGAAGCAATTTATGGAACCCGTCCCTGGCATGTGTTTGGCGAAGGCCCCGCAAAAAGTATAGGCGGAGACCACATTGATAAAAAAGTAAAACCTTATACACAGGACGATATCCGATTTACTACTAAAGGAAAAACACTCTATGCAATTCCCTTACTATTACCAAAAGAAACAATCACGATAAAATCTTTATCAGATAAAAATGCGGATGGGAAAATCGCCTCAGTTGAATTAGTAGGAAGCAAGGAAAAAATAATCTGGTCGCAGAATGAAAAAGGTTTGACTATTAAAACAGTTATGAAATATCCTTCAGAATATGCTTTTGTTTTTAAAATAAAATTTATAAAATCAGTAAAATAGCAAAAAGAATAATGAAGAAATTTTCATCACACCTTAAATTATCGCTGACTGGTATTTTAATTTCCATTGCTTCTTTTGGCCAAACTCCCTACCAGGCAAACTGGGAATCCTTGAAAAAACATGAAATTCCTGAATGGTTTCGGGACGCCAAATTCGGCATCTTCATTCATTGGGGAGTGTATGCAGTGCCGGCTTACGGTGGCGGCGGAATTTTTGGAGAATGGTATGGCAATGATATGTACCAGGTTGGGTCAGCGGCGTATAAACATCATCTTGCCACTTATGGCACACAAGATAAATTTGGGTACAAAGATTTTATCCCGATGTTTAAAGCGGAAAAATTTAATGCTGATGCCTGGGCAAAACTCTTTAAAAATGCGGGTGCAAAATACGTGGTACCTGTTGCCGAACATCATGATGGTTTTGCAATGTATAACACAAGCTTATCCAAATGGAATTCGGTTGAAATGGGTCCTCACCGGGATATTATCGGGGAGCTCTCAAAATCAATTCGCAAAGAGGGGATGGTCTTCGGACTATCATCGCACCGGGCAGAGCATTGGTTCTTCTTTCATAACGGGCGTTTAATAAAATCTGATGTGAGTGATCCTAAATATGAAGATTTTTATGGCCCTGCCGCAGGGGGTGAAGATTCCCTGGAGACCACAAAAATAGGTACAGAGTTTCTGAACGATTGGCTGCTTAGAAATGTTGAATTAGTTAATAAGTATCATCCACAAGTATTTTGGTTCGATTGGTGGCTGGACAATCCTGGTTTTAAACCGTATCTTAAATCGTTTGCCTCCTACTATTATAACACGGCGAAAACATGGGATAAAGGGGTGGTATTGAATTATAAAAACAATGCCTTTCCAGACAGTGCTGCCGTGTTGGATATGGAAAGGGAAGGTCAGCCGGGAATAAGGGCATTGGCCTGGCAATCAGACGATGCGCTGGGAGACAGATCCTGGGGGTATATTGAAGGCGATCGGTATAAAACTCCACAATTTCTCGTAACTGAATTAATAGATATCGTAAGTAAAAACGGTAATCTACTTCTCAATGTCGGGCCAAAGGCTGATGGCACCATTCCCCCCGAACAGGCAGATTTACTACTGGCGATGGGCAAATGGCTTCATGTGAATGGAGAAGCAATTTATGGTACCCGGCCGTGGAAAGTATTTGGAGAAGGCCCTGTAG
>JBBPZF010000690.1:0-2791 GCA_038199105.1 Chitinophagales bacterium
AATGCCCAATAAAAAACCACCACGCATGTAACCGTTCATGCGGCCGCGCTCGTCAGGCGGCGCAATTGTGATAGCCATTGCATCCACACTGGCAACCTGTATGGAAGCGAATATGCTGTTAGTAAAAAATACTCCACTTAACAACGACAGGCTTGCTTCAGGTTTTTGAATAACATACAGGCCTGTAGTGACCAGGATAGTTGCCCATTGCGAAAACACGATCCAGTGTTTGCGGTTGCCCATGCTTGAATACTGAAAGCGGTCAATGAGAGGGCCCCAAACAAATTGCAATATCCATGGGAAGCCGACAAGGGCAATAAAAGTTCCTACTCTTTCGGAGGAAACATTTTTACCGATAAGGTAATTTGCCAGCGCCGTTAAAGCAAAGCCTGCAGGAATACCCTGCATAACGTACAAATAAAAAAAGGTGAAATAGCGCAGGTACGGGCTTTCACTTAATACAGGTGTTTTAAATGTGAATGGCTTTTTATTTTTCTGATATATTTCTTCGATCATTGTTGAACTTTCTATATCAAATTTTTTGTCGCCGTGGCTAGCCATCCATACACGTGTTTTTTCAACGTGTTTTCGTTCCAGTTAAAAGGCTGGTATCTTCCCAATAAAAATTTGTTTGACCCTTTATTGACCGGTACAGCTTCAGTAGTGAAACAAGCGGTGAGCTGTAATTCCTTTACAAGTTGAATTGTATCAAAGTTATACCTGCCAAAAGGATACGAAAAATAAAGGCTTTCAACGTCAAACTTATTATGTAATAGTTTTTTACAAGCGGCAATTTCTTTAAGTTGAATTTGTTTTTTCTGATGACTTAAATCATAATGCGTATGTGTATGTATCGCAAGAGTGAATAAATCATTTTGGGAAAGCTCCTGCAATTGCTCGTAAGTCATCGGCAGCCGCGACGGATGTTTGTGGGCATCAAAGCAAGACCATTGTTTTAATTCGTTCATTACCATCTCTATTTTTCCAGAAGTTAGCGCTATTACTTTTCCCCAGATAGATAAAAATATTTTACACCGGTGAGTTGGCGGTACCTGGTGCCATTTCCATTTTTTATGTTGCAGCCATTCTTGATGGGTAAGTTCGTTTTCGTTCAATTGATAACTCAAATTTTCGTTACCGATATTTAAATTTAATTCCGCGGGTAATTTTTTGGAATGAAGAAAAATCATTTCTAATTCATCCCACCAGAAAGGCTTTATCTGATTGATAAAAGCGGTCGCGATAAAAAAGGTTGCCGGACAGTTATATTTTTCAAGAATGGATTTTGCATGAATATAGTTGTCTGCATAACCATCGTCGAAAGTAATACAAAGGCTATTGTCTGTAAACTTACCTGTATCTATCGCCACGACTAATTCATCAACAGTGATAACATTGAAATTTTCTTTGAGGAAACAAATCTGTTTCTCGAAGTTTTGCGGTGAAATACAGATACCCCATGGATTGGTATCAACCTTTTCAATCCGGTGATACATCAGGGTTATTATGCTTGCCGGCGAATTTGGATTGTTGAGATTTCTTTTCATTAGCAATTATGAAAATCTTTTGTAAACTTTTCAGCAGGATTAATAACAGGGTAAAATAAAATAAGTTTTGACGTGTTATATAATATCCTTTGGTATGTTTTTGATAAGCAGCGAATGATAATCTTTCCATTGCTGCAAACCAATTTCATAAGCTTCTTTTTCTTCAGACAAAAGTAAGTTGGCGGCTTGCTTATGCATTACTGCGGAAATTGAATTCATCATTGATTGATAGTTATGTGACAGCCCTTTGTTGTGAAAGTAATAAGTGGCAATAAATTTCTCATGATGTATCACCTCGTATTTACTTGTTATGTTTAAATAAAGATCATAATCTTCGCAAGCATCTAGGTCTTCATCAAACTGAATTTCATTAAGCGCCCATTTTTGAAATAAAACTGCCGCAATCATACCGATATAATTGCTTTTCAAAAAATGGATATAATGATCATCATTTACGGAAATTTTTATCTCATCAACCAAGCCTGTTTCCACACGAAAGAAATAATAATTGCCTGAAATAAATGCAACATTGGGGTGATGAATAATCAATGCTAAATTATTTTCAATGGCATCCGGTTCCAACCAATCGTCAGCATCCAAAAAGATTACGTATTTTCCTTTTGATCTTTTAATGCCATTATTCCGCGCCGTCGAGATGCCGCAATTTTCCTGGTAAAAATATTTTACTGATGTATAGTTTTTTATAAGTGATGCCGTGTCGTCCGTGGATCCGTCGTCAATAACAATTACCTCGACATTCGGATACGTTTGCATTAGAACACTGGCAATTGCCCGTGGTAAATAAGCAGCATAGTTATACGTAGTGATCACAACAGAAACAAGCGGAAGGAAATTGAAGGCGTTTAACATTTGTAATTGCAATGCATATTTGTTGCCAGAATTTCTTAGAGCGACAACCTTTTTCCTGTGCTTATTCTAAATATTCTTTTTTGGGTAAACAAAATGAATGTCAAGGCAACCGCTGGTTTTTCACCTTCAGCTACTTCAGCAACTTCAACATACAAGAGTTAGCCAAATAAACTTTTATTTTTGCATTCCATTTAAATTATTCAATGTTATCCGATAAGTTAAAAGCACAAACCAAAGAAGCTCACCTAACATTGGAGAAAATGTTTATGCTAATAGATAAACCGTGGTTTCTTAGAAAGTTTCGAGCTGTAATTTTTTTAATTATTTTCCAGCATCTATCTTCTCTAAGATGTCAAGTAAGCGCCGGGTCATTC
>JBBPZF010000691.1:0-2059 GCA_038199105.1 Chitinophagales bacterium
AAGAGTTGCTAAGATCAATAGCCAAAAATCCAACGGAGAATGTGTCGGCATTAAAAATGCTGACTGTGAAAGAGGAAGACGAGCTACTGAGAAAGTTTAATGATACTGCGGTTAGTTACCCAAAAGATAAAACGATAATAGACTTATTTGAAGAGCAGGTAAGGAAAGCAGGAGATAGCATCGCGGTGGTGTTTGAAGAAGACGAGCTTACATACGGGGAACTTAATGAAAGATCCAATCAGTTAGCGCATTACTTAAGAAACAAAGGCGTAAAAGAAGAGACATTAGTACCGATATGTATAGAAAGAAGCTTTGAGATGCTAATAGGTATACTGGGAATATTAAAAGCAGGAGGCGCATATGTACCTATAGATCCCGAATACCCCCTGGAAAGAATCAGCTATATGCTGGAAGACACCGGAGCCAGCATAGTGTTGAGCAGCTCATCGGAATTAGAAAAACTTTCAAGAGCCGCTAGCAAGAACATAGAGATCATAAACATAAATGGGAATGCAGAGTTGAGCAAGGAGTCCGTAGACAATCTTCCGGCCAAACCGCAGCCCCGCCATCTTGCCTACGTAATCTATACCTCGGGTTCTACGGGAAAGCCCAAGGGAGCCATGAATGAACATAGCGGCATTTTAAACCGGCTTAATTGGGCACAGGATTATTATAAATTAACAGGAAGCGACACTGTACTTCAAAAAACGACTTTCTGTTTTGATGTTTCAGTGTGGGAATTAATATGGCCTTTGTTGGCCGGCTCGAAATTAGTTTTTGCCAAACCCGGCGGGCATAAAGACCCTGATTATATCCGGTCAGTTATAGAGAGACAGCATATAACATTGCTCCATTTTGTTCCACCAATGTTAGAGGTATTTTTAGGTCAACTGGGAGATAATGATTGCAAAGAGCTTAAAAAGATCCTGTGTAGTGGAGAAGCACTCAAAGCATCACAGGCAGAGTTATGCAGGCAAAAGCTTCCGCATGTTGAATTACATAATTTATATGGCCCCACAGAAGCTGCAATTGATGTTACCTATTGGAGCGTCAGTATTGATGATAAAAAAATAGATAAAGTACCGATAGGTAAACCAGTTGCAAATACCTGTATGTATATTTTGGATAAGCAAAGCAGGCCAGTTCCCATTGGAGTAGCTGGAGAGCTTTATATAGGTGGTGTGCAGGTAGGAAGAGGGTATTTAAACAGGGCAGAGTTAACGGCTGAAAAATTTGTAAGAAATCCATTTATCAAAGGTGGAGAGGTGGCAGAAACGAGGTTGTATAAAACAGGCGATATTGGCAAGTGGTTACCGGACGGAAATATAGAATATTTAGGAAGGATAGATGACCAGGTAAAAATAAGAGGTTATCGTATAGAATTGGGTGAGATAGAAACTATCTTAATGCAAAGCGGAATGGTAAAACATGCAGTTGTAGTTACAAAGAATAGAAATGAAGAAAGTAAACAACTTATTGGGTACATCGTTGTAAACGAGCAGTTTGAAAAACAGGCATTGCTCAGCCATCTGCAAACTAAATTACCGGATTATATGATTCCGGCTATTTGGGTGGAATTAGAAAACCTGCCGCTAACCTCTAACGGAAAAATAAATAAAAAGGCTTTACCAGATCCGGATATTAATGTGCCATTAACTGATGGATATGTTGCTCCACGCAATGAATTGGAATCGGGTTTAGTTGAAATCTGGAAAGAAATACTTCATCTTAATCAAATTGGCATTAATGATAATTTTTTTGAAATAGGTGGGCATTCATTATTGGTAATTAGATTGGTATCTGCTATTAAAAGAAAATTAAAAGCGGAGCCTACTATAAATGACATATTTATACATCCAACAATCGCCTCTTTTACGGAAAATTTTATTGAAAAAGTAAAAAACCCTTCACAGCAAGCAGCTAACATTAAATACCTCGTATCGCTAAAACAAGGAGGAGTTGGTATCCCGCTTTACATAGTTTGCGGGGAAGGCGGTACTTCATTGAGATTCAAAAAGTTTTCAGAACTTATGAGTAAAGATCAAGCAGTTTACGCCCT
>JBBPZF010000692.1:0-14061 GCA_038199105.1 Chitinophagales bacterium
ATTTCCAGGCTTTTGCAGCAAGATTAAAATTTGTATTGACCCGACTACAATGCAAAAAAAGCAATAGAGAAGAGATGATAATCAATGATTGATTTTTATAGGAGATGTGGGGAGGTCCGAGTAATATTGTATTGTACGTTACCCTATCGAACATCCCACACACATACAAACATCCATGACTTGCCGACCTGGTCTCACGCTATTCTTAGCACATGGCAAGCACACAAAAATGCCAACGCCCCCTCGCCCACCCACCACCCAGCTGACGGAATTCTTGTCAGCTTCACTTTTGCCACGTGCTATATAAATACCATCAACAACTCACATACTGTTGGTAACTTTTCAAGGACAATATTTGTCCATAAGTTTACAGTTGTTATATTTGGACAAAATAAGTCCTCAAATGCCGACTTCAAAAAAAAGCATCACTACAATTGGCGAACGACTAAGAACGTTAAGAGAAAAAGCAACTCTTTCTTTAAGACAAGTTGCCAGTAACATTGGCATTGACCCATCTTTGCTCGGTAAAATTGAGCGTAATGAAAGACAACCGACAAAAGAACAAATAAAACAAATTGCCACTTTCTTTAAAGTTGATGAAAAACAACTTATAAAAGAAATGCTAAGTGACCAATTCGCCTATAAAATAATTGAAGAAGAAGCCGACCTTGATACATTCAGAGTAGCTGAAGAAAAGGTTGAATACTTAAAAGCCAACAAGAAAAATGACTGTTAAAAAACTCATAGAAAAATATAACGCAGACAGAGAATACTATTTGACAAATAAGTATAATGAAACACTGCTGCGCAGTGATTTCTTAGACCCGTTTTTTGAGTTGCTTGGTTGGGATATAAAAAACAACGCTGGTAAACCGACAAACGAAAGAGAAGTTATTTTAGAGGAAGCATTAAAAGAAAATGCTTCAGAACATTCAAAAAAACCTGATTATACTTTTAGATTATTTTCGGAAAGGAAATTCTTTTTAGAAGCTAAAAAGCCTTGCGTAGCCATCGAATCAAATAATGATTCAGCTAAACAAGTTAGACGGTATGGCTTTACGGCCAAATTAAAAATTTCCGTTTTATCAAATTTTGAATACCTAATTATTTACGACACATCCGTAAAAGTTGACAAAGACGACAACTTCCAAAAAGCATTAATAAAAAAATATCATTACACCGAATACGAAAGCAAATTTGAAGAAATCAAAAAGCTTTTAGGAAAAGATGTTGTTTATTCAGGTGTATTTGAAACAGAATGGAAAGAAATTGAAACTAAAATTAACCAGTATTCAATTGACAATCTTTTCTTAAACCAAATCAATGAATGGAGGAAGGTTTTAGGTGCTGAAATTTACAAACACGACCCTAAAATTGGCGAACAACAATTAAATGATATTGTTCAAAGTTATTTAAACAGAGTTTTATTCCTTCGTGTTTGCGAGGACAGAAATTTAGAAGACTATCAAACACTTTTAAAGTTTGCTAATGCAAACGACTTTAAAGCGTTAATCAAAAAGTTTGAACAAGCCGATAAACGCTATAATTCAGGGCTGTTTGACCAATTACTGAAAGACAAAATTGTAGAAAATATTAGTTCTGTTTTTTGGACAATTATCAAACAACTTTATTACCCCGAAAGCCCTTATTCATTCAGTGTTTTTTCATCAGATATTTTAGGAAGTATTTATGAAATTTTTCTTTCAGAAAAATTGGCAATAGAGAACAAGACTATTGCTTTAGTAAAAAAGCCTGAAAATATTGATAGGGATATAATCACCACACCAACCTTTATTATCAGCGATATTTTAAGGAACACAGTTCTTATAAAGTGTCAAGGAAAGACAGATAAAGAAATATTAAAACTAAAATTCGCTGACATCTCTTGCGGTTCGGGAGCATTTTTATTAGAACTATTTCAATTGCTGAATGATATTTTGATTGATTACTATTTAAAAAATGACAAATCAAAACTCACTCAAACAAACCTTGACACATACAAACTGCCATTCAAGATAAAAAGAGAACTTCTATTGAATTGCATCTTTGGCGTTGACAAAGATTACAATGCAGTTGAAGCAACAAAATTTGGATTGCTACTAAAACTATTAGAGGGTGAAGATGTAAACTCTACGAATGCCACAAAGCCTGTTTTGCCTGACCTTGAGCAAAACATTTTCTTTGGTAACAGTTTATTGAATCCAAAACAAGTTACCAATAAGAAAAAGCAAGTAATTATCAATCCGTTTGACTTTTCAAAATATCGTTTTGATGTTATTGTAGGCAATCCGCCTTACATGAAGTCGGAGGATATGAAAAATATTACTCCGCTTGAATTACCTCTTTATAAATCAAATTACACATCAGCTTACAAACAGTTTGACAAGTATTTTCTTTTCGTTGAGCAAGGAATGGACTTGTTGACTGCCGATGGAATTTTAGGTTATATCATTCCAAGTAAATTCACAAAAGTTGGAGCAGGTAAAAAGCTAAGAGAAGAGCTTTCATCGAAGGGTTATTTACATTCCATTGTTTCATTTGGAGCAAACCAAGTGTTCGCAGATAAAACAACTTACACTTGTTTGTTAATCTTAAATAAAAAACCTCAAAAGACTTTTCAATATGCAGAAGTAAAGAGTTTAAAAAGTTGGAAAGTAAGAGAACCTAACGCCGTTAAATACGCAACAAAAAATACAAATCAATTAGACAATGAAGTTTGGGTATTAGTTCCACCCGACTTAACAAACGCATACACTAAAATATCATCTCAAAGTATAAAATTGGTTGATTTAGTTGGCGAGGACAATATTTTCAATGGCATCCAAACAAGTGCAAATGAAATTTACATATTCATTCCGATAAAGGAAGATGCAAAGCATTACTACTTTACAAAAAAAAATGTGGACTGCAAAATTGAAAAGGCAATAACCAAACCCTATTTTCAAACATCCTCAGATCAAGACAACTTAAATACATACAGGACTTTTAAGCCAAATTCAAGATTAATTTATCCTTATACAAACACAAAAAAAGGTGTTGAAGTAATTCCACTTTCAACCATTAAGAAAAAATATCCTTTGGCTTTTGCGTACTTTCAAAAACACAAAGTCATTTTAAACAATCCCCAAAGAGATATAAAACCTGAGCCTGCAACAAAAAACGAATGGCACAGATTCGGAAGGCAACAAGGATTAAATATTTTAGGAAAGAAAGAAAAAATAATACTTGGTGTATTGTCAAGCGGAGACAAATACGCAATTGATAATTATGGTACTTTATTTACCTCTGGAGGTACTGCTGGTTACTGTGCAATAACATTACCCGATATTTTTAATTATTCTATCTACTACATCCAAGCCATCTTAAACTCTAAATATGTAGAGTGGTTTGTGATTTTGACGGGCGAAATTTTTAGAGGAAGTTATTTTGCAAGAGGAACAAAAGTTCTTAATAATTTGCCCATCCGTAAAATTGATTTTACAAATGCCAAGGATAAAGCACTACACGACAAAATTGTAGAATTGCAAAAGAAACTAATACAAATTCAAGATAAAATTGATGCAAGCATTGGTAACAAGAGAGCATTAACTCCATTACAAAGTCAGTTTTCAAGAGAAAAAATTCCTTTAGAAAAACTATTAGCCAAATTATATAATTTAGGCAATTATGATTCAGTAATCCCATTAATTAAAGAATTGTATGAAGCTAATTGAGAACGCAACAGCAGAAAAATTAAGAGGTGGATTTTACACTCCTGAACAAATTGCAGAATTCATTTTGCGTTGGGGAATTAATGGAAGCACTGACTTTGATATTCTAGAGCCGAGTTGTGGCGATGGAGTGTTCCTCGAACAATTGAGAGTCTTGAAATTAAAATATAACTCAATTTCCGCAATTGAATTTGACGAAATTGAAGCCCAAAAAGCCGGCAAAATTGTTTTGAAAAACAAACTAATCATAAATGATGATTTTCATACTTATTGCAACAATACTTTACAACGCTTTGATTTAGTTGTAGGCAACCCACCATACATACGCTACCAATTTTTTGATAGACAACAACAAGTGGAAGCAGAAGATATTTTTATAAAAGCTGGGCTAACTTATTCAAAACTTACAAACGCCTGGGTTTCTTTTGTTGTTGGTTCTTCCCTTTTATTAAAAGATAAAGGAGGAAAAATCGGCTTTGTTTTGCCAGCAGAAATATTACAAGTTTCGTTTGCACTTCAGTTACGGAAATTCATTGCACAGTTTTACAATAAAATAAATATCATTTCATTTGAGAAACTTGTATTCCCAGATATTCAACAAGAGGTTGTTTTACTTCTTTGCGAAAAAAACGGAACTAAAGACCACAACATTGAACACATTGAATTAAGAGATGCAGGAGAACTAAAAAAGCTTGACACAGCAAGATTAAAAAGTCCACAAAAGAAAATTGATTTCAAATCAAACAAATGGACATTCTATTTCTTAGAGCAGGAAGAAATTGACTTTTTAGAAACCATCGCTAATAAAAGAAACATATCAACTCTTGGAAAATTCGCAAAAGTTGAAGTTGGCATAACTACTGGTTCTAACGATTTTTTTACCGTTCCACTTACAACAGTGCAAGAGTATGGACTTCAAGACTATGCTAAACCAATGGTTGGGAGAAGTGTACAAGTGAACAGTGTTGTCTTTACAAAAGCTGATTGGGAGAAAAATAAATTTTCTAAAGCCAAGGCACATCTCCTTGCGTTCCCTGACAAAGAAAATCTAAATCAAAGTAACGGAGCCGTAAAATATATTGCTCACGGAGAAAGTTTAGACATTCATAAAGGTTACAAAACAGGAATAAGAAATGATTGGTTTGTAGTCCCCTCTTTAAAAATTTCTGACGCACTTTTTATTAGAAGAAATAATCTTTATCCACGATTAATAATTAATGAAGCAGGGGCATACACAACAGATACAATGCATCGAGTTTTCGTAAAATCAGGAACAGACATAAATGCACTTACAGCAAGCTATTATAATTCATTATCACTCGCATTTACAGAAGTCAGTGGCAGAAGTCACGGTGGTGGCGTTTTAGAATTGATGCCAAATGAAGCAGAAAAAATTTTATTGCCATACCACACAGACAATGCAAAGTTGCTTTCTAAAATCGACAAAATGATTCGGGACAAAACTGATATTGAGAAAGTTTTGGAAATAACCAATAAAGTAATCTTAAAAGAACATTTTGGTTTGACACAAAAAGAAATAAATCTAGCTCACAGTATATGGAAAAAACTATCGGCAAGGAGATTAAATAGAAATTAAACGTAGTTATCAATAGCCTACACCCAAAAGCCCAGCTTGCAAAAGAGCCTGTCTTGTTCCTCCGTTTCCTGGGACACATCCTACTTCGTTGGACACAGACTTTTAATTCCAAAGCACCAAGACGAAGGGCGAACATACAACTTGGTTATCATCTTTCATAACAGCCCAGGTCGGGAAGGCCGGTTCTTAAACTATCATCGAGGTCACGCTTGAACGATGTGACGGACCCCATATCTATAGCCGGCGCAGAAGGATCTTTTTTAAAATGAAAGTCATAATAATTTCTCGAAACGTTTATGCTGTCAAATAATGGATCTATATTTTTTAAAATATTGCCTGAGAAGATGGCGTCAGCAGGGTCAGCATCTTTTAATTTATAGAGCACATTATCAAAACGGATGCTGAAAGGACTTGCCGTTGGTTCTTTCGTTATCGAAATTTCATTTTCTACCGGGCCGCCTTCTCCCCAAAAAATGCAGTTTGTAAACGTGGCGCTTAAAGGAGCCGTAAGCGTTGTATTGTCCTGATCTGTAGAATTTGAAATTTGCAAAACAGGATTTTTATGATCAATAAAAAAATTACTGTAAGAAGCCACCGTACAATGCACAAAAGAATAATCGCCGCCGAGGGAAAGCAATATATTTTTGCCGCAGTTACTTATAAGGCAGTTATCAGCAGAAATATTGGTGTTGATTCCTAAAACACCGGCGTCATAAATATTGTCAATAATGCATTGCGATATAGTAACTTTTGGGACAGCATTTAAAGAAAGATCCTGGGCAACTATGCCCTGGTAAGCATTTTTGATGACAGTGAAATTCAAATTATTCTTTTTGCTGCTACCTCGGAAATATATGCCTGGCCAGCTCGCAGGGAAATCAACGTAATCGGGATCAAGACGGTCACCGGCAAAAACTATTCTTTGGTCCTTTGTTCCCTTTGTTATTAAAGTTCCATCAACAAGGAATGGCGCATCGGGATGCAGGTATATTTTTGTTCCCTCCTGTATGGTAAGCACTGCATTTGAATCAATCAATATGCCACCCAGAATTACATAAGGTAGCGTATTCGTCCAGGTGACGTTGCCGGTGAGTTTTACGCTTTTTAAAAAGTTTGCATTCTGGCCATACGCCTGCAGTTGTACAAATTTTTTATTCCCATTATAATCTATCTGGATACTATCGCGGATTATAAAAGGAAGATCCGCAGATGTAGGGTCAATCTTCACTTGTACAAAAACATAAATACTGTCATTGGCATTTATTTCTACATTATCTACTTCATCAGCAGGAGTTCCATCTACATTTATATTGAAAGAAGAAGCCGAACCGCCGGCAAGTTTTACCTGGGATAATAAAAGCTTTTGATTGTTATTATTAAAAATTTTGAAAGATTGTGTAACGGAACCAACCGACGTAAAGACAGTATCGTAAGACAGTGAATCGGCGCTGGTAGCAAGTCTTGCATCTATACTTGTAATAAACGATTCCTTTTTACAGGAAAAGATAATTAGGATTAAAAAGAAGGAGTAAGCTATGTATTTCAGAAAGGTCATTTATCAAAAATATTATTTTATTAATGGTGCAATATGAAAGGCTGGCAAGGTTTATCAAAAATATTATCTGGTAGCAAGGGCCAGCGTGGCAAAACTCAACTTTGTTCCATTTACTTTTAATATCTCTGCTCCACATGCTTCCATAGTCGCACCAGTGGTTATCACGTCATCAACTAATAAAATATGTCTTCCCTGTAAAGCTCCGGCATCTTTTACTGCAAAGCTTTTCTCTACATTCTCCCATCTTTCTACACGACCCTTTTTTGTTTGGGTTTCGGTATGCACAATCCTAATGACATTTTTAGTTAAGACAGGTTTATTAAAAACGTGAGCAATGCCTTCACATAATACTTCTGCCTGGTTGTAGCCGCGACGAAATTGCTTCTTTGGAAACAAAGGCAAAGGGACAAGCATATCAATATCAGAAAATCGATTGCTCCCTGTAAGACTTTCTCCAATTAGGTTTCCGAGGTAGAGCCCGGCTTTTCGATTTCCTTTATATTTCAGTTCGTGTATAAGGTTTTGAATAACAGAATTTTTTGAAAAATAAAATTCGCCCATGCCTGCCGAGATAGCAATTCTACCCCAAAACATTTTCTCAACCGGGTTATTTGCATGAAGCGCAAAACCTGTATGCGGTAAATTATTGATACAATCAAGACAAAGGAAATTTTCACTTTCGATTACGTCACTGCCGCAGCCAATGCAAATATGCGGATAGAAAAAATGGAAGAGAGAAGATAATATCTGGCTGCTGATTTTCAAAGCAATTTATTTGACTATAAATATTTTTTAAAATAAATACCTGTACAATTCTTCTACCTTACCGAGAGGCACTACTTCTATGGCAAAATTTGTTTTTCCTAATCCCTTCGTGTTGTACTTGCTCACGATAATTTTTTCAAAACCCAATTTTTCAGCTTCAGCAATGCGCTTCTCAATCCGGTTAACCGCTCTTATTTCTCCACTCAGGCCCACCTCGCCGGCAAAGCAAATGTGTAAAGGAAGCGCCGTATCCTCATAAGAAGAAAGTAAAGCACTTAATACAGCCAGGTCTATGGAAGGGTCTTCAACTTTCAGACCGCCTGCAATGTTTATAAACACATCTTTTACACCAAAGTGAAAGCCGCCTCTTTTTTCAAGCACTGCCAGCAACAATTGAAGCCGTCGAAGATCGAAGCCGGTATTGGTTCTTTGCGGTGTGCCATATACACTTTGGGTTACCAGCGCCTGCACTTCTATAAGTAATGGCCGTATGCCTTCCATGGTTGCGGCAATGGCCACGCCACTTAGCTGGTCTTCTTTTTGCGTGATAAGGATTTCCGAAGGATTGCTCACCTGCCGCATTCCTACGCCCGTCATTTCATATATACCCAATTCTGATGATGAGCCAAACCTGTTTTTAAGTGTGCGTAATATGCGATAAGAATAATTGCGGTCGCCTTCGAACTGCAGCACTGTATCTACCATGTGCTCTAATATTTTCGGACCGGCTATACTTCCATCCTTGGTAATGTGCCCAATTAAAAAAACAGGCGTATTGGTTTCTTTTGCAAAGCGCTGAAATTCGCCGGCCGTTTCTCTTATTTGCGACACGCTTCCGGGAGCAGATTCCACATAAGGCGATTGTAGTGTTTGAATAGAATCTACAATCACCAATTGAGGCTTTAGCTTTTTTATCTCCTGGAAAATTGTTTGCGTGTTTGTTTCAGTAAGCAGGAAAAATTTTTCATTTTGAATTTGAATCCTGTCTGCACGCATTTTTATTTGCTGCTCACTTTCTTCTCCACTTATATATAAAGTAAGGATGTCCTGCATCTGCAGTGCTGCCTGTAGAAACAATGTTGACTTTCCTATGCCCGGCTCACCGGCTATTAAAACAAGACTGCCCGTAACAATGCCACCACCAAGCACTCGGTTCAATTCTGCATCAGCAGTATGAATTCTTACTTCTTCTCCACTCTTAACATCATTAAGTGAAATTGTTTTAAGGCCACCACTCAAACCTGAAAATTCTTTCCACTCACTTTGCTTTTTATCCGTGCCTCTCACAATCACTTCTTCAACGAATGTATTCCATTGCTCACACGAAGGACATTTGCCCAACCACTTTGCACTTTCCTGTCCGCAATTGCTACAGAAAAAAGCTGTTTTTGTTTTGCTCATAAATATGCATTGAAATTAAACAAACATTATGAGAGGAATAAGCGAAAGAAATATAAACAGCGAGGAGAAGTGCAACGTGAAGGTTTGTTAATCAACATAAAAGTAAAGGGCCAGTATTACTACCGGCCCTTTGTACTTACTAACCCATTAAATTCTATTGCTAAATTACAAATTGCAGGCAGATAAACAAATTAATTTTAGGTGATGTTGATAAATTTCAAAAGTTAATTTTTTAGCCTAAAAAAGGAAAATTATGCTGTAACCCATTGATTTTTAGTGTAATAAATCTCTGAAATACACGTTTTCTTCTCTACTTCAAAAAATATATTTTTAAAAATACTTGGTTTATAATATAAACTACTTTAGTATTGTGATAAATTTACAAAAATGTATCGCGCATTATTTTTCATCTGTTTATTCGCATCATCAAGTGGCATCTCACAAGTAAAAATCTCTGGTAAAGTAACTGATAATCGCAACAAATCATTAAGGGGGATAAGCATAAGCCTTCTCGATTCTTATGATGGCGCCACCTCAGATTCGTTAGGAAATTATTCCTTTAGCACAACCGAAAAAGGGGAGCAAACATTGCAGATGACTTCTGCCGGTTACAGGCCGTTTGAGCAAAAAATTAATATAGATGGCAGCCCGCTCACAATTAACATTGAACTTAGAGAGCAGGTAACAGAATTAAAGGCTGTCGTGATAAGCGCAGGAACTTTCGAGGCGAGTGACCAGAAAAAAGGAACAGCACTTAGCCCGATAGATATTGTAACGACTGCAAGCGCTAATGGTGATATTACTTCAGCTTTAAAAACTTTACCAGGTACCCAGCAGGTCGGCGAAAGCGAGGGGCTCTTTGTAAGAGGCGGCACAGCAAGTGAAAGCAAAATATTTATTGACGGCACATTGGTTAATAACTTTTTCTATTCCAGCGAGCCCAACCAGGCAACAAGGGGAAGGTTTAATCCATTTCTATTTAAAGGAACCATTTTTAGTTCGGGAGGCTACTCCGCTTTATATGGGCAGGCACTTTCATCTGTACTTTTATTAGAGTCAATAGACTTACCGGAAAAGACGTCCGCAAATTTTGGCATCTCTTACCTCGGGGGAAATGCCGGCATCCAGACGCTGTCTAAAAATAAAAAATCTTCCTGGGGATTTACATATTCTTATACAAACCTCGCCCTCGTCTTTAACCTGATAAAGCAAAAATTTGACTACTTCAGAGTACCGGTGTTGCATGAAGGCGACGCAAACTTCAGAATTAAAACGTCGGCCACAGGCATGTTGAAATATTTTGGTTACTTCAGTACAACCAATGTGGGTTTTAGAAACCAGGATGTGGATTCGTTGAATATGAAAGATGCTTTCGGCCTGAACAATTTCAACATGTATCACAACCTCTCATGGAAGGAATATATTGGCAAAGGATGGAAGGTGAATGCCGGCGCCTCGTACAGTACTAACCGTGATAAAATAAACAATGAGTTGCAGGATGCCAATGATAAAAAACAGGAGATTACGACAGACCCGTTGTATTCCTATAAAAATTTCAACCTGCTAAATAAAGGCCAATACGCAAATGCCAAAATTGTTTTTGACAAAAGATTAAATGGATTGAGCGCAATAAGATTTGGAAGCGAATATAATTACAGCGATGAAAAATCAACCTTCACGCAATATGATGGCAATAAATATGATCAACGAATAAAGGAAAACATCCTGGCAGGATTTGGTGAAACGGATATTTATGTCACCAACAGCCTTGCAGCAAAGATTGGGGCAAGGGCAGAGCATTCTCAATTAATTGACAAATGGAACATTGCGCCAAGAGTTTCGCTCGCCTATAAATTCCGGGATAAAAGCCAGGCTTCCGTTGCTTATGGAAAGTTTTACCAGGATCCGGAAAACAAATATCTGCCCGCTGTGAATGCATTGCATTTCGCTGAGGCAACGCATTACATACTCCAGTACCAGAAATTTACCAGCCTGCAAACTTTCCGTACAGAAATATTTTATAAAAAATACAATGACCTGTTTAAAACAGACGGCAGTAATGGAACATTTAAAGCTATTAATAACAACGGCTTTGGAGACGCAAAAGGCATAGAGATTTTCTGGAGAGATAAAAAGACAATCAAAAACTTTGACTATTGGTTCTCATATTCTTACCTTGACACAAAGCGTGACTTTCTAAATTATCCTTTTGCTATTGAGCCTTCATTTGCTGCAAAACATACAGCGTCTCTTGTATTAAAAAAGTTTGTCACTAAAATGAAAACACAATTCAATGCGTCTTACACTTATGCAACCGGCAGGCCTTATTACAACATAAATTATGATAACAACTCAGGCAAGTATAAAATTTTTGACAAAGGGCGTACAAAAGATTATAACAGTCTGAGTCTAAGTTTAAATTATCTGCCGACTATCGGCAAGCCTAATGCAAAGGGCTTCACAGTGATCGTGCTTTCAGTAACTAATGTGCTTGGGGCAAATAATATTTACAGTTATAATTATTCAGCAAATGGAGAAAATAAGGTTGCCGTTACGCCGCCTTCAAAAAGGTTTTTGTACCTCGGTTGTTTTGTAAGCCTCGGCATTGACAGGACACAGGATGCAATTGATAATCATTTGTAGAAACAACATCACCCCTATCCCCGCCGCGGCGGAACAAGAGCAAGCCCCTATCCCCCGAAGGGGGGAACAAAAAAGATTGAAAGACGGATAAGCAAACCCTTAAAAAGGGAGCAAGAAAGATTGAAAGACGGGAAGCAAACCCTTAGAAAGGAACAGAAAAGATTGAAAGACGAAGAGGCAAACCCTTAAAAAAGCAACAAAAAAGACTGAAGACGGGAGGGCAAACCCTTAAAAAGGGAATGAAAAGATTGAAAGACGGAAGGCAAGCTCTTAAAAATGGAACAGAAAAAGATTGAAAGACGGGAGGCAAACCCTTAAAACGGGAACGAGATGGAATGAAAGAAGGTTAATATTAATCTCAAAATAAAAAACACAAAACAATGGAACCAAACTTTAATACGAATACAGCGACGCCGGGAAATGATAAAGATCCTGAGCTTTGGAAAAATGCGCAACAGAGAGCATCTTTTAAATACCACGTGCTCATTTATTTTATCGCCAATATTTTCTTCTGGACGTTGTGGTATATCAACCTGAAAACTCACCCGGTAATTCCACCGGAAAAAAATTCAATTCCGTGGCCGGTGTGGCCGATGTTTGGCTGGGGTATTGGCTTACTTTTTAATTACCTCGGCGTTTACAGGAATACAAATGCGTTAGCAGAAAAGGAATATGAAAAATTAAAAAACAAACAATAACAATTTCAAAAAAATCTAAAACAAACAAAAATGAAAAAGATCTTTTTATTGGCTGCGATCATTTGCTTTGCAAACTTCTCTTTTGCACAAAGCGATAAATACGTGGCAGCCATGAAAGCAAATATTTCAATGCTTGACTCAATGATGGCGAAAAATAACCCGGCGGAAGTTTCTAATAACTTTGAAAGAATTGCAGACGCTGAAAAAACACAATGGCTTCCTTATTATTATGCTGCCTATTGCAAAGCGATGCAAGGTCGCATAGAACAGGATAATTCAAAAAAAGATGCTATTGCAGATAAAGCACACGAATTAATTGGTAAAGCTGAGACGAACTTAGGAAAAGAAAATTCAGAAACGGATGTAGTCAAAGCAATGATTGCTACCATCCACATGACGGTAGATCCGCAAACCAGGTACATGACTTACGGAGCGGCTATATCCAAAAATCTTGGTGAGTCAAAGGCGCTTGATCCGGCTAATCCACGCCCAATTTTAGTGAGCGCGGAAAATCTTTATTACACGCCAAAGCAATTTGGTGGAGGGCCTGACGTGGCAAAGCCTTTATTTGATGAAGCAAAAAAAATGGATGATGCTTTCAAACCGGAAACAGCGCTTTCACCAAACTGGGGGAAAGGCAGTATTCAATATTTTCTTTCTCAATATAAATAAACAAACATGAACCAGGGAGAAAAATTGATGACAGAAACGGAGAGTATGCAATTGATCTCTTCAATGATCAATAAAGCGAAAAACCGCTTTAGCGAAAACGGAATGCTATACTTGCTTTGGGGATGGCTGGTATTAATTTGCTGCCTGGTTCAGTTTATCGAATTGTATTTTTTCAATAATCAAAATGCATATTATATCTGGTATGCCACCTGGCTTGCTCCCATTTACCAGGTTATCTACCTGCGCCGCTTCAGGAAAAAAAGGCGCGTAAGAACTTATACAGGAGAAATTATAGGGTTTGTTTGGCTGGTGTTTCTGGTTTGTATTACATTAATTGTTTTTATACTCATCTATCTGAAAGCTTATTCGGTCATTAACCCGGCTGTGCTTATTATGTATGGAATGCCCACTTTTCTTTCAGGAGTTATTTTAAAATTTAAACCCCTAAGGATCGGCGGAATTTGTTGCTGGCTCCTGTCTGTTTTGTCTGTATTTGCGAATTATGAATTTCAATTGTTATGTATTTCGCTCGCGGTGATTGTTGCCTGGATAATTCCCGGTTATCTTTTAAGAGCAAAGTTTAAAAAAGAAAATTAAATGGAAGAGACATCACTTTCAGAAAAGGAAAGCCTGCAGCTTATTACAGGCATGATCCACCAGGCAAAAAATCATTATTACGAAAGCGGCCTGGGTGCTTTACTGTGGGGATTCACCAACCTTATATGCTTTTCCCTCGCATGGCTCGATGTGTGGGTTAAAGGTTTTAACATGCCCTTCAATCCTTTTTATTTAATGATCATCACGTTCATTTTACAATTCTATTTTGATAGAAAAGAAAAAAAATATCAAACAGCGGTTACCTACAAAGATGAAACACATAAATACGTGTGGCTTGCTTTTGGAATAAGTGTGTTCATCCTCACCATCGCCGGTGGGTATGCGAATATTGGTTATGTAGTACTTCCGTTACTATTGTTATTGTTTGGTATCCCCACGTTTATTTCAGGATGCATAAATAAG
>JBBPZF010000693.1:0-8993 GCA_038199105.1 Chitinophagales bacterium
ACATTATCACTTCGTTAGCAAAATTTGCAGGAGTTAATATTGTTGCAGACTTAAACGGATTTAATTTCAATAATTCCTTATCACCGGTCACTAAGAAGTCTGCTTTTGAGAAATCTATCAAGTCGAGTAAAAAATTGTCTTTCGGATCTTTGCAAAGAAAATGTATAGGTAATATTTCAATATTTTCAGCTATTGCTTCTAAAAATTCTATTAATTCAATCACAGCTGTTCTGGGAAAATATTTTTTCAATTTTTCTCTATCAGTAACTTCCAGTATTTCGCTTAAAAGCTGGGGTGTTACAATAATATTAATTCTACCACTTACGATATGTTCTCTAATAAATGCCAGGCGTTTTCCAATTAGAAAGCTAATCCAAACATTAGTGTCAAAAATGACTTTAATGCTTTTTGCTTTCATAGATTTTTTGTCTTACAATTTCGACTTCTTTATCTATAACTTCCAGGCTTAATTCGTTAGTTTTAAAATTTTTTAAAAGGCGGGATAGTTTAGATTCAATTCCTTCTTTTTCTAATTCTTTAGTTAGTTTAAGTTTATCTTCTGCAGGCAACTGTTTTACCAAAGCAAGGATCTGATCAAATGACACATCTAACTTTACAGCTGTACTCATAAATTTATTTTGATCAAATTTACAAAAATTAGCAGAGCATGGCGTAAGCAGTCAAATCATGAAGTGGGAGGTCTAAACCTTAATTTCCATTTCCATGCCCAGAAATTTTTCATGCAATGCCAATACCTGCGGAATTATCATTTGATGTTCATTGTTCACTATAACGTAGTCGCATAGCCGCAGTTTTTCTCTTTCATCCATTTGTTTATTCATCCGTGCTTCTACCTGCGTTGTTGAAATATTATCCCGCGCCATAGCCCTGTTTATGCGCAGTTCTTTTGGCGCATCAACGCCTATCAGGAAATCAAGGTCTTTGTTTGAGCCGCTTTCAAAAATTAATGCCGCTTCTTTTATGATATATGGCGCTACCTGTTTTTGCATCCACGCTGCTGCGTCTGCGATAGTAGCTGGGTGCACCAGCGAATTAAGTAAAGAAAGTTTTTCGCCATCATTAAATACAAGGTTTGCCAGGTACTGCCTGTTAAGGATTCCACCGGTATAAGCGGCGCTACCGAAATGATGTGTGATGGCAGATTTCAATTCTTCGTTTTCAACCATTAATCTTTTCGAAGCTTCATCCGCAGAATATACAGGTATGCCAAGCACCGCGAACATTTGGGCAACTATGCTTTTGCCACTACCGATACCTCCTGTTAATCCGATTTTTAACATGAATCAATAATATAATTTTTAACGGTAAAAATAAATTATTCCACGGGTAAAAGTGACTTGCAAAAATCCATTGTTCATTCTTTTTACCAACTACTCTATGAATGATGTTATACCGTACGCTGCATAAAATTTGCGTAACAAATTTAATTCGTGTAAATCCGTGTAATCCGTGGCAGAAGGCATTTAAGCTTTAGCTCAAATTTAAAATCATAACACATTTCCTGGCAGTATAATAAGGTTTAATGCTTGTTTATTTTATCGGGGTTTGTTGCATCATTTCCGTTTCAAAAATTTACCGGCATTGTTTTCGGTAACGTTTGCGTAAATAAATAGAAGAAATGGATCTGCCTTTACCAAATATGGAGCTACAATTGTTAACTTGTATGTCTATATTATGGATTGTAAAAAGCCAATTTTATTTTCTTGTTTGTGCATTGCCGGGCTTGCAGAAGTTTTTACGCAGAGCGCTTTGCCGGTTGTACAATGCCTCTCTTTCAAAAAAGAAACTTTCAATATTATAAATTATGCATCGAAGGCAGATGGCGCTACGGTTAATACAAAGCCTATAACTACTGCTATCAATACATGTAATAAAAAAACTCAATTTGAATTTGGGGCAAACGAAGCATCTTTAATTAATTAGAACCCGCTATAAAATCCAAATAAAAACCATTCATTAAAATAAAAATTTCATCGACGGATGAGAAATCTTTTTGGCCTTTTTCTTTTAATAATTATTCCTGTTTTGGCGAATGCGCAAAGTAAGCCTTCGTATGCGCAGGAAATGTCAAACACCATCATGAAACTGTGGGGAAATCCTCCGGCGGCACAAGGCAGGTTTTCCAAATGGACTTATGACCAGGATGTAGTCTTACAGGGCATACAAGGTTTGTGGAAGTCCACCGGCGATGGAAAATATTTTGATTATATACAAAAGAGCATGGACTTTTTTCTTGACGACAGTGGCAACATCAGCACTTATAAATTTGATAATCTTACGCTTGATAACATTGCGACGGGAAGGGATTTATTGTTACTATATAATGTGACAGGAAAAAAGAAATACTACGATGCTGTACAGACTTTAAGAAAACAGCTTAACTCACAACCACGCACAAACGAAAAAGGATTTTGGCATAAGAAAATTTACCCTAATCAAATGTGGCTTGATGGCTTATTTATGGCTGAGCCGTTTTATACTGACTATGCAAATACTTTTCATGAACATGCTGGCTACGATGATATAGCCCACCAGTTTATCCTGATGGAACAAAAAGCACGTGATGCAAATACGGGATTGCTGTATCATGGTTATGATGAAATCCGGAAAGAAAAATGGGCGAATAAAAAGACCGGGCTTTCACCCAACTTCTGGGCAAGAGCTATGGGCTGGTACGGAATGGGATTGGTTGACGTCCTGGAAAATTTTCCTGTAGATCATCCGCAAAGAAAAGAACTGATTAATATTCTTAATCGCTTTGCAACTGCTGTTACCAAAGTGCAGAATAAGAAAACAGGATTGTGGTGGGATGTTTTGGATAAACCTGGTAAAGAAAAGAATTATCCTGAAGCTTCCGCCTCCTGCATGTTCGTCTATGCTTTAGCGAAAGGTGTACGGTTAGGACTCTTGCCGGAATCATTTCTTACCGGCGCAAAAAATGGATACGCTGGAATCACAAAAAATTTTATAAAAACAGAAGATAGTCAATTGAATTTATATGGAACGGTGAGTGCGTCCGGGCTTGGCGGCAATCCTTATCGGGATGGCAGTTATGATTATTACACGAGTGAAAAAGTAGTCGTAAACGATCCGAAAGGTGTTGGCGCTTTTTTACTTGCCTCCAATGAAATAGAAATGTTGCCAACGCTTTCTTATGGTAAAGGAAAAACTGTTCTGTTGGATTATTATTTTAATCATGAAACAAAAAAAGATGTAACGGGAAAAACCGTGCAGTGGCATTATTTGTGGGATGAGCAAGACAATGGCGGCTACTCAATGTTTGGAAATATTTTTCATAAATATGGTGTACAAACAAAAAGCCTCGGCGAAGCGCCTACCAACGCCAATTTGAAAAATGCTGACATTTATATTATTGTAGATCCTGATACAGAAAAGGAAAGCGATCATCCAAATTTTGTTCAACCAAATGACGTGGATGCAATTTATGATTGGGTGAAAGATGGAGGAGTTTTATTATTGTTCAGCAACGATTCAGGCAATGTAGAGTTCACGCATTTCAATAAGCTTGCTGAAAAATTTGGCATTCAATTTAATTATGACAGTAAAAACAAAGTAATAGGAAACCAGTTTGAAATGGGAACAATTCCTGTTTCACCGGATAATATTATTTTTTCAAAAGCAAAACAAGTTTACATCAAGGAATATTCTTCTCTTGCCATTCAATCTCCGGCGAAGCCCGTACTCGTTAATGGCGATAATGTTGTGGCGGCAATTGCAAAGGTTGGAAAGGGAATGGTGTTCGCGGTAGGCGATCCGTGGTTTTATAACGAATATGCTGATGGAAGAAAAATCCCTATGGATTTGGAAAATTACAAAGCCGCTGAAGGCCTTGTAAAATGGGCTATTCAGCTAACAAAATAACGTGATGAAGAAGAGGGGTTTATATTTTAATTGGCCTCGGGATAGCGGGGATTATGCATGGTTCAAAAATAATTTGACTACAGCTATAGGTGCCCCCAATGCAGATCTTATTAATACAAACCTGGTCTTTGGTAAAAGATGGAATCCTTTGAAACAATAGGGTGCCATATTTACCGGACTGATAAAAAATAAGCTATGAAATTATCAGCTTACACATTAAAAAATATTTCGTCAGAAAAAGTGACTGTTCCGGAAGAGGAAATTTTGGAATTGCCCGAAAAAGTTTTGCAATTCGGCACAGGCATGTTACTTCGTGGCTTGCCGGATTATTTTATTGATAAGGCAAACAGGGCAGGGATTTTTAATGGTAGAATAGTCATTGTAAAAACAACGTCGCGGGGCGATGCCACTGTCTTTGACAAACAAGATGGATTATACACGCTGTGTGTTCGTGGTGTTGAAAATGGAGAAAAGGCCGAAGAGAATATTATCAATTCTTCCATAAGCCGTGTGTTAATGGCTGATAAAGAGTGGGAGCAAATTTTAGAATGCGCACACAATCAAAGTTTACAGGTCATCATTTCAAATACAACAGAAGTGGGCATCAAGCTGGTGAATGATGATATCAGAAGGCATCCGCCTGAATCTTATCCAGGCAAGCTGCTGGCATTTTTGCATCAAAGATTTGTTGCATTCAATGGAAGCAAGCGGAGTGGTTTTGTAATTGTGCCGACAGAATTGATTCCGGATAATGGTAAAAAATTGGAATCAATCGTTCTGGAACTGGCTCACCTGAATGGGCTTGATGATGATTTTATTGAATGGGTAGAGGGTTGTAATTATTTTTGTAATTCACTTGTTGATAGAATTGTTACGGGTATGCCTGGTGAAGAAATAAAAAAAGAAATTGAGAGGGAGCTTGGTTACACAGATGAATTAATCACGATGTGCGAAGTATATAGGTTGTGGGCTATTGAAGGGGATGAGCACATAAAAAAAATACTATCGTTTGCTGAAGCAGATGACGGAATGGTGATTGAGCCGGATATTGATCTGTATCGTGAATTAAAATTGCGTGTACTTAATGGTACGCACACGCTGAGTTGCGGTATCGCTTTTCTTGCCGGTATTGATACGGTAAAGGAAGCGATGCACGACGAAATAATGGAAAGCTATATTGAGAATTTAATGAAAAATGAAATCGGTCCTTCGATTCCATACAAAACGGATGAAGAAACCGTCCGGGTTTTTATAGCAAAGGTTTTAAACCGGTTTCGTAATCCGCACATTAACCATCAATGGAAAAATATCACACTTAATTATAGTTATAAGATCAGGATGCGATGCCTTCCTTTGCTGTTTAATTATTATGAAAAAAATGATAAAGTACCAGAGCTGTTTGCCTTAGGATTTGCTGCCTGGCTTTACTTTATGAAAGCGGTAAAGAAAAATGATAAAGAATATTTTGGTGAATTCAACGGAGAAAAATATTTAATAGAAGATGATATGGCGGACAAGTTTTATGATCTGTGGCAAAACACAGAGCCGGATAAATTGGTAAAAAGTGTATTTAAAAATATTGCGTTCTGGGGCAAAGATCTTACACTGCTGCCGGGTTTTCAGCAATCGGTAACCGATAAATTAAATTCGATTATTGAAAATGGTATGAGGGCAACACTTGAAGCCGTTCATTCAAAAAAAACTTTTGTATAATGAATCACCAGGTAACCAAGGTACATCCGGGAGATAATGTATTAGTTGCACTGACTAACCTCGAAGAAGGTACTGAAGTAAACTATAACGGAGAAGTATATACGATAATTGGAAAGGTACTGGCAAAGCATAAATTTGTAACAGTTGACGTGCATCCCGGCGAAGAGTTGTATATGTATGGCGTGTTGGTTGGTAAGGCACAATCTTTTATTCCAAAAGGATCGGCTGTCACTACTACGAATGTAAAGCACGCTGCCAATAGCTTTGAGGTGGGTGAAAGAAAACTGGATTGGCATAAGCCGGATACATCAAAATTTTCCGATAAAACATTTTCAGGATTTCATCGCCCGGATGGAAAAGTAGGTACTGCAAATTACTGGCTCGTAATTCCCATGGTATTTTGTGAAAACAGGAACCTCGATGTTTTGCGTGAAGCATTGGTAAATGAATTGGGTTATGGAAGAAATCAAAATAAAAAAGTTGCGGTTTCTAAGTTGATTGATATTTATAAGAGTGGAAAGAATGTAGATGAAATTTTGAATGCAGATATCTCTGTGGAGACAGAAGAAGCAAAAAAGCAAAGGCTTTTTTCCAATGTTGATGGAATAAAATTTTTAACGCATGAAGGAGGCTGCGGCGGTACGAGGCAGGATGCACAGGCGCTATGCGGATTGCTCGCAGGGTATATTACGCATTCAAACGTGGCAGGAGCCACTATTTTAAGTCTTGGCTGCCAGAATGCACAGGTAGAAATTTTGCAGGAAGAAATTAAAAAGAGGGATGATAATTTTTTCAAGCCGTTGTATATACTCGAGCAACAAAAAATAGGAAGTGAAAACGAATTGATTTCCCAGGCAATAAAACAAACATTTGCCGGCCTGGTATATGCCAATACAATTGAACGCAAGCCTGCGCCTTTGAGTAAACTCTGTATTGGGCTTGAATGTGGCGGCTCGGACGGCTTTAGTGGTATCTCTGCAAACCCTGCAATTGGCTATACCTCAGATTTATTGGTAGCGCTTGGTGGCTCAGTTATTCTTGCCGAGTTTCCGGAGCTTTGTGGTGTGGAACAAAATTTAAGCGACAGGTGTGTTACAACGGAAACGGCTAAACGCTTTGGAGATTTAATGCGCACGTATAACGATCGTGCAAAAGCAGCAGGCTCTGGCTTTGATATGAATCCTTCGCCGGGTAACATTAAAGATGGCCTGATTACAGACGCTATAAAGTCCGCAGGAGCTGCAAAAAAAGGTGGCACATCGCCGGTGAACGATGTACTTGATTATCCTGAGATGGTTACGAAACCGGGCTTGAATTTACTTTGTACGCCCGGCAATGATGTGGAAAGCACAACGGCTGAAGTAGCTGCAGGGGCTAATATTGTTTTATTTACAACAGGCCTTGGCACACCTACCGGAAACCCGGTTGCCCCGGTTATAAAACTTTCAAGCAACACGGTTTTATATAATAAAATGCACGACATTATTGACATCAATACAGGTACAATTATCGAAGGCACGGAAACGATAGAGCAGGCGGGAGAAAGAATTCTTGAATATATCATCAAAGTAGCAAGCGGAGAAATTGAAGTAAGTGCAGTAAGGCATTTGCAGAACGATTTTATTCCGTGGAAGAGAGGGGTGAGCCTTTAAAAGTTTGTCTCACAAACCCGGAGGCACTAAGATTCACGAAGAATAAAAAGGTACTTTGTGCTCCTTGAGATTTTTGGCCTTGGAGGCGATCAAATTATTTATACCATAGCAACAATTTTATGAAAAAGTTTTTAGACAGAGATTTTTTATTAGAATCTAAAACAGCAAAAAAATTATATCGCAGCTTTGCGGAGAAAATGCCGGTGATAGATTACCACTGCCACCTGCCCGTGCAGCAAATTGCAGAGGATATTAATTTTGAAAACCTCACGCAAATCTGGTTATATGGCGATCATTATAAATGGCGTGCTATGCGTGCTAACGGTATAGACGAAAGCTATATTACCGGGAATAAAAGCGATTATGAAAAATTTGCGAAGTGGGCAGACACAGTTCCTTATACTTTGCGAAACCCGCTCTATCATTGGACGCACCTGGAGTTGCAGGGATATTTTGGTATAGATGAAATATTAAATCCTGGAAGCGCTAAGAAAATTTACGATACGTGCAGTAAAAAATTACAGAAGAAAAAATATTCAGTTCGTAACCTGCTTCGCAAAATGAACGTAGAAATTGTATGCACTACAGATGATCCGATTGATACTTTGGAATATCATCAGAAAATAAAAGAAGATGGGTTCGAAATAAAAGTGCTGCCCGCTTTTCGCCCTGATAAAGCAATGAATGTTGATGATACTCATGAGTTCAATGCTTATGTAAAAAAATTAGAATCGGTAAGTGGAGTCGCAATAAATTCTTTTCAAGCTTATTTGCATGCATTAAAACAGCGCCATAATTTTTTTGCATCAATGGGTTGTTCCGTTTCTGATCACGGCCTTGAGTATGTGTATGCAGAGCATTATACCGGTGAAGAGATCAGCCTAATGTTTGATAAGATGCTGACTGGGATGGAGCTTTCTGCGAAAGAAAAGCTGAAGTTCAAATCAGCGATGTTGTATTTCTTTGCAATATGGGATCATGAAAAAGGGTGGGTGCAGCAATATCACCTCGGTGCTTTGAGAAACAACAACCAGCGCATGCTTGGTTTATCCGGCCCTGATACCGGCTGGGATTCTATTGGTGATTTTCAACATGGCAGAGCACTATCGAAATTTTTAAACAGGCTGGATTCCACTAATCAATTGGCAAAAACTATTTTATATAATTTAAATCCGTCCGATAACGAATTGTTTGCAACGATGGTGGGAAATTATAATGACGGCACTATCGCCGGCAAAATGCAATTCGGTTCGGCATGGTGGTTCCTTGATCAGAAAGATGGCATGACGAAGCAAATGAATGCCTTATCAAATATGGGCCTGATTAGCCAGTTTGTAGGAATGATCACCGATTCAAGAAGCTTTCTTTCCTTTCCGCGCCATGAATATTTTAGAAGAATTGTATGCAATTTATTTGGAGCTGAAATTGAGAAGGGTGAGTTGCCAAAAGATATGAAGTTGACAGGCAAGATTATACAGGATATATGCTATTATAATGCGAGGAAGTATTTTGGATGGTGAAATCTTTAAATCAGTTATACAACGCCCTGGTCTTAGAGTTAGCACAGTAGCCAGTCACCTGGCATTTAACCCACATTGCAGCAAAAACAGCAATTTTCATCTTTTTTTGGTATTTTTTCTAGTGTTTAAATTCTATAACCCTTGCTGGTAAAGGGTTTTGTTTTTAAGATTGGCTTGTAGTACACAGGGGGGTGTTCGTAAACTG
>JBBPZF010000694.1:0-6935 GCA_038199105.1 Chitinophagales bacterium
AAAATACCTCGACTATGTGAGCTGGATAAAAGTTTCGCTTTTAAAAGGAACTGAATTTACATTGTCCCTATTTGGTATCCATAGCCACAGCGAACCGGGGTTTTTACAAAGAATTAACAATGGGCGCGGAGTTATCATCGCGATGGATTGCGTGGGTTATGGTGTCTATAGTTTTTGGATTGCATTCATAGTCGCCAACAACGGAACGTTCATGAAAAAGACCGCATGGATCCTCACGGGTTTGCTGGCTTTGTGGCTGATTAATGTAAGCAGGATAAGTTTATTTTTAGTGGCAATAAACAGGAATTGGGCAATGCCATTGGGCATTGATCATCACACCTGGTTCAACATTGCCGCTTATATCCTTATATTTATAATGATTTGGTTGTACGACCGGTCTTCCAGGGAGAATAAGAAAAACAATCCGGCGTTAGTAAGCTGATGAAATAATGAGTAACGGCGCAGATCTTTCTAAATATGACAATTCCTGGTATAAGCCCGGGCCTGTGTGGAAAAGATTTTTGTGGTACGGAGCAAACTCTTTTGTCTTTAATACGTCTTTGTTCCCGGTGTATGGGTTAAAGGTTTTTTTATTAAAAGCATTTGGTGCGAGATTAGGTAAAAACGTTTTTATAAAACCTTATGTAAATATTAAATATCCCTGGTTGTTGCAAACCGGCGATAATGTATGGATAGGAGAGAATGTATGGATTGACAACCTGGCTACCGTAAGAATTGGTAACAATGTGTGCCTGTCGCAGGGATGTCTGTTGCTTTGTGGTAATCATGATTATGGCGTTTCAACATTTGATCTGATCGTAAAAGAAATAATATTAGAAGATGGAGTTTGGATCGGGGCAAAGGCTATAGTGTGCGGTGGTGTAGTATGTAAAGATCAATCAGTGCTTAGTGTAAATTCGGTAGCTACTCACCAACTTGAAGCAATGAGCATTTACCAGGGCAACCCGGCCATTAAGGTAAAAGACAGACGAATGAAATAATAATCGGGCAATTACGTTATGAGTGTGAATAATTAATTCAATGAATAGTAAAAATACTATGTTTGCTCACCTAATTTTACTTTCTTTATAGCTTACTTACCTACCTATGAGAGTATCAATTATCACCGCTACGCTAAATTCAGAAAAATACCTGGCTGATTGTATTGACTCCGTAAAGAGTCAGAATTATGGCGACATAGAGCACATCATCATTGATGGTAGTTCTACGGATAAAACCCTCAGTATTATACAAGACAATCATCAATATATTTCTACGTGGATTTCCGAGCCTGATGACGGAATGTACGATGCTATAAATAAGGGCATTGCACTTGCCACAGGCGATGTAATAGGGGTGCTTAACAGTGATGATATGTTTGCCTCTGCGGATGTAATCTCTGAAATAGTTGCCAGCTTTAAAAAGTCCGGCGCTGACTCAGTGTATGGAGACCTTGTATATGTAGAACCTGAACATACACACAAAGTTTCCCGCTATTGGAAAGGGCTTCCCTATAAGCGCTCCCGGTTTAAAATGGGATGGATGCCGGCGCACCCAACCTTTTACGTTAAACGAAGCGTGATTGAAAAACACGGCACTTACATTACCCATTATTTTACGGCAGCGGATTATGAATTCATGGCCCGTTACCTCTTCCATCACCATGTAAGCGCTACCTACCTTCCGAAGATGATTGTGAAAATGAGGAATGGCGGTATCAGCAACGGGAATATTTATCGCAGGTTGCGTGCTAACAGGCGTGATTACCTTGCTATGAAGAAAAACAACATCCCTTTTCCTTTTATCGTGTCTATTATAAAACCGCTTTCCAAGCTGCCGCAATATTCTAAAAATCTCAACCAGAAGATAATGAATAAAAATAAAGCGGAGGCGCTTATTATAACTTCAGTATCTTACTTTCGCACAACTACACATCATTCAAAGATTACCGGTTGAGTTTATTTTTCGGGAAAAAAAGGGCTGATTCAGATTACCGTTTCGCCAACATGGTGCAGGATATTCATTCGCACATATTGCCTGGGCTTGATGATGGTTCTCCTGATATAACTTCTTCTCTCGAACTTATAAAAGCATTATCTGATGCCGGCATAGACCGGCTGATCTGTACGCCGCATATTATCGCGGATATCTACCGCAACACCCCGGAGAAAGTGAATGCAGCGCTAAAGAAGCTAAAAGAAGCTTGTGCTTTAAATGGGCTGCATACCAATATTACCGCGGGCGCTGAGTATATGCTTGATGATCATTTTATGGAATTACTGCGTACGAAACAGCCATTACTTACGCTTTCAAAAAATTATATATTAACAGAGCTTTCTTACGCAACACAGCCGAATAACCTGGAGCAGATTGCCTTTGAAATAAACATTAATAATTACCAGGCCCTGATGGCCCACCCTGAAAGGTATTTTTATTATCATGGTGATTACAAAATGTATTACCGCCTGAAGGAATTGGGGTTTTTTCTGCAGGTAAACCTTTTATCGCTCACGGGGCATTATGGAAAGAATGTAATGAAAGCTGCACGCTTCTTATTTAAAAATAACCTGGTTGATTTTGTGGGATCTGATATTCACCATATAGGACACATAAATATTTTGACACAAAGCCGTAACCGGGACACGATTGAGAAATGTTTGGGGGAGAGGGTGTATAATGAGTTTTAGGTTATTAGTTAATTGGTTGATTGGTCAATAGGTCATTGGGTCAATGGGTCAATAGGTGAATGGTGAATGGTGAATGGTGAATGGTGAATGGTGAATAGGGCGGTGGTTTATTTTTGAAATCTAAATTTTATTTGCAAATCCTCACTTTATAGTTATCTCAAGGGGCTGTAGGTTATCCGACATGAACGTTCCGATTGTTAATACTCCGCAAAAGTTTTTACTACTCTTCCCAAGTATAGTTAATCACCAGCTCAATTGCGGGATGCAGACTTTTTGCCACAGGGCAATTATTGCCCGTATTTTCCAACACTTTTCTATCCCTGTCACTGGCCCCTGGAGGCAAAGTTACGCTCACTTCTATCTTTCCTATTCTGCGGGGATCACTAAGCATGTGCTTTGTTACATCTGCCTTTGCACCCTGCAGGCTTACTTCAAAGTCATTTGCCTTCATCGCCATCGTGGTGAGCATGCAGGTAGCCAGCGATATACAAACAAGATCGGTAGGTGAAAACTTTTCCCCTTTTCCCCTGTTGTCTGTAGGCGCATCTGACTCTATGATGGTACCACTTTGGATGTGTTCGGCCCGGCAGCGCAAATCTCCCGTATATGTAATTGCAGCAGTCATTGTGTATTTTTGTATAAATTTACACCAGTAAAAATCAATAAATGCGAAGAATATTCCTGATAATAATTATCCTGGCCATATCCTGTGGCGCAATGGCGCAAAAAAATAAAAAGCAGCGGCAGGCTGAAAAACGAGCCCACGTCAACAGCCTTATAAAGCAGGAAGAAGAAGGGGTAATTACGTATAAAAAAAGTTTTGTTTTCGGCGCCAAGCTTATCAATGACGGGTACGGTGCTTTCTTCGAACTGGGCAGGGCGAGTTCAGTAAAAAAATCAACGCTTTACCAGCTTGAAATAAGCGAAAGAAAACATATAAAAGAAGACAAGGAAAGTAACCCTTTTATCAATTCCGTTCCTTTTATTTATGGTAAACAAAATTTCTTTTACCCTGTAAAATTGGGTGTGCAGCAGCAGGTATTGCTCGGCAATAAATCAAATAAGAACGGGGTAAGCATTACCGCCAATTATGGAGGTGGCCTTTCTCTCGGCCTGTTGCGGCCTTATTATTTGCAGGTGCAAAAAGGCAACGATCTTGTCTATGTAAAATATAATTCACCAGACAGTGCCTTATTTTTAGACGGCCCTATTTATAGCGGCCCGACGCTTGGTAAGGGGTGGAGCGACCTGACAGTAACGCCAGGCGCTTATGCAAAAACTTCCGTGCGCTTCGATTATGGAAGTTATAATGAAATTGTTTCTGCCATAGAAGTAGGCTTGTCTGCGGAATATTATTCTAAGAAGATCCCTATACTTCTCAAGGCTACACAACGGCAATTTTTCTTTAGCGGGTACGTAGCTTTTGTTTTTGGAAAAAGAAAATAGCGTTTTGGTGAATCTTTTAACTTTTAAGCGGATATTTAATGAGTGAAGAAACAATGCTGGCGGAAACGCCAAAGGCAAAAAAGCCTGACTGGCTGCGTGTAAAGTTGCCCATTGGCGAAGATTATAAACACGTAAGAAACCTGGTGGATACTCATAAGCTTCACACGATTTGCGAAAGTGGTAATTGCCCAAATATGGGCGAATGCTGGGGAGAAGGTACTGCAACATTTATGATTCTTGGAAATATTTGTACGAGGAGCTGCGGCTTCTGTGCAGTGGCTACAGGAAGGCCGCTTGCTGTAGACTGGGACGAGCCGCAAAGGGTTGCAGAAGCCATACACCTGATGAAGGTAAAGCATGCCGTAATTACTTCTGTTGACCGTGATGAAATTAAAGATGGCGGATCAATAATATGGTATAATACGATCAAAGCTGTGCAGGCATTGAACCCTGACACTACTATGGAAACATTAATCCCTGATTTTAAGGCTGAGGAAGAAAACATACAGCGCATTATAGATGCGGCGCCGGATGTAGTAAGCCATAACATTGAAACGGTTGAGCGTTTAACCCGCACTGTTAGGATACAGGCAAAATACTGGAGAAGCATGGAAACCTTGCGCATCCTAAAAAAAGGAGGAATGCGTACCAAGAGCGGCATTATGCTTGGGCTCGGCGAGGCAAAGGAGGAAGTGATACAAACTATGAGAGACCTTCGCGAAAGCCATGTTGACGTAATTACCATAGGCCAATACCTGCAGCCTTCAAAAAAACATCTACCTGTAAGCGGGTTTGTGCATCCGGATGAATTCAAAGAATATCGCGAAATTGGCTACCAGCTCGGCTTTGATTATGTTGAAAGTGGGCCGTTGGTACGTTCTTCGTATCATTCCGATAAACATGTAATTCCCGGCTTTGGCAAAAATAAATGGCTGCAAGAAAAATTACAGCATGTAAATAATTGAGGGGTTCTCAATTTTTGCTTTGCAAAAGTTTTTTACCCCAAAGTCGCGAAGAGCACGAAACAAAAATGCTTTGCGTTTTTATAACAAAAGCAATGTGTTTTTTTAAACGAAAGATTCAGGATTTTCCCCTTGCGCAGTATAGGTTATTTCAGGAATAAAATAAAGTCTATAATTATCAGAACGATAGCGGATTGATGCCCTTTGTGTTTCATTTTTCGCTTGCCTTGTAAAAAATTTTTTACTACGAAGGCGCGAAGAGCACAAAGAAGAAATGCTTCGCGTTTTGTATTTCATTTTTATTTCATTTTCAATTACTGACCTTGCGACACCAGGGGAATTGGTATTTACCTGCTGTAAACTTTTTATTTAGCATGAAAAGAGATTTTTTACTTTTTTGTTTTACCGCAGTTTGCATCAATGTAAACGCACAATTATCATGGAAGAATATTGATTCTTTATACGAGCCTTTACCTGCCTCTGTGCATATTTATAAATCTTCTGATTCTATTGATGGCAGGCCTGATGTAGCTTATTATGTAATCGCTGATCTTAAAGACAGACAGCTCAATTTTACTACAGACACCACCTATAAAAGAAGGCTGACCCCTTCACAGTTTTTTGAAAAAGATAAGCATCCACTCGTAGTAGTTAATGCTTCATTTTTTTCTTTTGCCACTAACAGAAATTTGAATATTGTTGAAAGAAATGGAAAGATGCTTGGGTATAATACACATTCTGTGGCAGCCAAAGGAAAAGATACTTTAACCTGGTTTCATTCATTTGATGGAGCCTTGGGTATTTCAAAAAAGAGAAATGCCGATATCGCCTGGATATTAAGAGATTCCTCAAAGCGATTTGCTTATGCAAGCGAATCTGCCGTTCCTTTTCTTCATGATTCCACCGCATCTCCTTCTTTTGATTACCTGGATAAAAGTACTTCCATTGTTTCCGGATCTTATCACGGCAACGACAATCATTTATCGCCTTCTTTTAAAAAATGGAAAATGAAAACTGCTATTGGCGGCGGCCCAGTGTTAGTGCAGGAAGGCGGGATAAAAATTTCTAATAACGAGGAAAGAAAATTTTATGGAAAAGCAATTAACGACCGGCATCCAAGAACCGCTATCGGCTATACAAAAGATAATAAGCTGATCATTCTTGTTGCCGAAGGAAGAAGTGAAACAGCCTCGGGGCTTACTTTAACGCAGGTAGCCCAAATACTTAAAGACCTCGGTTGCAAAGAGGCACTGAACCTGGATGGCGGTGGAAGCACTTGTATGCTCGTGAATGGAAAACAAACCAATTCCCCGTCAGATAAGGAGGGACAACGGGCTGTGCCCTCAGTTTTTATTATTGAAGGAAAATGACATTGCCCGATTTTTAAAAAAAGTTTAAAATGGAGCAGCTAACAAAATCAACGAATTGAGATTGTATATGTTAAGAGAATTCTTATCCCCATCCCTAAGACCTAAGTGTAAAGCAGGAACTGCTTTGCTTATGGCGTAGTGGTGTAAATAATTTTATTTATAAAAACGCACCCGTTGTACCGTAAATCTATATAAGTAATTTATATATAAGTAATTGGCGAACTTGTACGTCGTTTGGAATGGAGATTATAATATAAGTCAGACACTATATTATATAAGTTCCTACGCGGATCGTGTTAACATTTACAACACGCTGCTGTTTAGATTTAAAAGGAATAAATCAAGCTAATGGATATACCCCATATAGAACCTCCCTGCGGCAAGGGTGACGACCCGGATAATTTTAGATATTTTCTGAACCAGGCCCATTCGCCATTTGCGATTTTGACCGGCAGAAATTTCCTGTTTAC
>JBBPZF010000695.1:0-2525 GCA_038199105.1 Chitinophagales bacterium
GAATTATCTGGAAAAAATTCCCCAATGAACTTTTTTGCCTGCGATTCGTCAATTACAAAAAAGCCTCCCCACGGCCTTGAATCGTCAGAGTTAACGACTTTAAAATCTTTGGATGTCAAATAATTTTCTACTGCATTAAAGACCCCTTCTTTCTGAGTATCTTTTGTAAAATCTAGTGTCATTGTAAAGTATATAACGGTTAAGTATAAACGAAGTTATCTTCCCATGTAAACCATAAGTATTTGCACATCGCTTGGGTTTACACCACTTATGCGGCTCGCCTGGCCGAGTGTTTGCGGTTTAATTTTGTTGAATTTTTGTCTCGCTTCATTTGATAACGAAGAAATCTTTTGATAATTAAAATTGTCAGGGATTAGTTGATCCTCAAGAGCACTCATTTTTTTCACCATTTCCTCTTCTTTTTGAAGATAGGTACTGTATTTTATTTGAATCTCTGCCTGTTCTAAAGCTTCAATTGAAAATGGACCAAGCATTTCAGTTGCCAAAGGAATTTCCCTAATTACATCCAAAAGATTTATGCCGGGCCTTGATATCAATTGAGAAACTTTTGTTTTTTGACTAATGGAGGCAGAATTATAACTGTTTAAAAAGGTGTTAACTACTTCTCCTTCAACCTTAGTTTCTTCTAAGATCGCAAGAATTTTACTAATTTCTTCTTTTTTTTCTTTCACGGCTGACATTCGATCTTGTGAGGCTAACCCTATTCTAAAACTTTTTTCTGTCAACCTAATATCGGCGTTATCCTGCCTTAATAAAGTTCTATACTCGGCCCTGGATGTGAACATTCTATATGGTTCATCAGTACCCTTATTAATAAGGTCGTCAATTAATACACCGATATAAGCTTCGTTTCTTTTGAGAATAAACGGTGCTTCACTACTCACCACTAGCGAAGCGTTAATCCCAGCCATCAGCCCTTGACAGGCAGCTTCTTCATAGCCAGTCGTTCCATTTATCTGTCCGGCAAAAAAAAGATTTTTTATCAATTTCGTCTCAAGCGTTGATTTTAGTTGGGTTGGCGGAAAATAATCGTACTCGATGGCATAACCGGGCCTAAACATTTTGCAATTCTCAAAACCAGGAACTTTTGCCAACGCTTTTAGTTGAACTTCTTCAGAAAGGGAAGAGGAAAACCCATTTATATATACTTCGATTGTATTATTCCCCTCAGGTTCAACAAACAATTGATGACGCTCCCTGTCAGCAAATCTTGATACTTTATCTTCTATACTTGGGCAGTAGCGCGGCCCTACCCCTTGAATTCTGCCTTGATACATAGGACTCTCGTGAAACCCAGACTGTAATATGCTATGCACCTCCGGGTTCGTATAGGTAATCCAGCAACTAAGCTGTTTACAAGGTTTTTTTGTTTTTGTAAATGAGAAACCCGTAACATTAGCATCTCCCTTTTGTTCCTCCATTTTGGTATAATTAAGGGAACGCCCGTCAATTCTTGGCGGGGTGCCGGTTTTAAGGCGGCTGCTTTCAAACCCCCACTCCACTAATTGTTCAGTAATACCGGCAGAAGATTTTTCAGCCATTCTTCCGCCCTTGCTTTGTTTTTCGCCAATATGAATTATTCCATTCAAAAAAGTTCCGTTTGTAAGAACAACAGATTTTGACGAAATATCATGCCCCAGAGAAGTTTTTACACCCGTTATTAAATCATTTTCTTTCAACAGGCCCACCACAGAGTCTTGGTAAAAATCCAGTTTGGGTAGTCTTTCAAGAATTTCTCTCCACTTTATAGAAAATAGCTGCCTGTCACTTTGTGCACGAGGGCTCCACATTGCGGGGCCCTTGCTTTTATTGAGCATCCTAAATTGGATCATGGACAGATCAGTGACGATGCCAGAATATCCACCCAATGCATCGATTTCCCGTATGATTTGGCCCTTTGCAATTCCTCCCATAGCAGGATTGCAACTCATTTGAGCCATATTCTGCATGTTCATAGTTATCAGGAGGACGCTTTTACCTAGATTAGCAGCAGCCGCCGCAGCTTCACAGCCCGCATGGCCTGCACCTACTACAATAACATCATATTTCAGAAACATCCGCAAATTTACCAAATAGCATTTAGAGGAGGCTGTTAAACAAGTTTCACGTGAAACAAACCCTTTGTAAATAAAAATTTTCTTTATCCCTCATTTCCGATTTTGATCTCGAGCTATGGTCTGAGAAACCACATAAATGGAGTATACCATGTATCATTACTCTGTATAACTCTTCTAAATAGGTTACACCGAATTGTTCGGCGTTTTCTTTAACTCTCTCGACACTTATATATATTTCAGAAGAAATCGGTTCATTTAAACCTGATAATGGAAAAGTTAAAATGTCGGTTAACGTATCATGATTCAAAAACTGTTTATTCAGTCTCAAAATCGCTTCATCACTAGAAAAAATAAAGGAAACCCGATTAAATTCAAATCCTTCATTTTTGAAAATAAAAGAGATGATCCCTTTTACTTCTTGCTTATTTTTTAGATAGGCTTTTACCC
>JBBPZF010000696.1:0-5572 GCA_038199105.1 Chitinophagales bacterium
ATTGGTTGATAAGTTGAAGATGGATTAATTTATTAGGTAAAATTATATGACCATTCTTTTCCATACTCGAATTTATTTTTTAAAATCACATTAAATTATCTTTGCTTCTTAAACCATTTAACTTGCAAACAGCAACACAAATCTTCGACTACGAAAAGTGGAATAGCGAACTTTCCGCATTAAGCAAACAATATCAATCTGCAAATCCATACCCGCACATTGTGCTGGAAAATTTTTTAAATCCCGAAGCGCTTGATGAATGTATCTCAGAATTTAATAAACTGAATGAAGCCGATGGTTGGATAAACTATGCGCACTACAACGAAAAAAAGAAAGGCCTTAATAAATTAGATGTATTACCAGAAGCAATTAAGGGAACAATTAATGAATTAAACTCGCCTGAATTTTTAAAATTTCTGAACACACTTACGGGTATAGATGATTTGCAAAAAGATGATTACCTGGAAGGCGGCGGCATACATCAATCTACTAAAGGTGGCTATCTTAATATTCACGCGGATTTTACGGTGCATCCGCATCACCGCAACTGGCAACGGCGGGTGAATGTGCTTGTTTATTTAAATAAAAACTGGAAAGAAGAGTGGGGAGGAAAACTAGAATTATGGGATACAAAAATGAAAGCGTGTGAGGCGAAAGTGTTGCCTGTATTTAACCGCTGCGTAATCTTTAATACAGATGCAGATTCTTATCATGGCCATCCTGAACCCATGACTTGCCCTGAAGGAGTTTTCAGGAGATCAATTGCTTTGTATTATTATTCGATAGAAGACAAGCCTTTTCGCAGAGCTACTTATTACCAGGCCCGCCCCGGTGAAAGTGATAAAAAATCGAGGGTGAAGATTGATAATGCGATGGTTGCTGCTTATACTGAAATTAAAGGCAGGCTCGGAGCGAATGATAAAATTATTAGTAAAGTGCTTAGGTTTTTTTCTGGGAAGAAGAAATACTCTTAAAGATTGTCAGGGGTTGATTTAGGTAAGATGAAGGCGTATTGAATAGAAATTCCGTAGCAGGTATCCTAAGCATAAGATACTTTATTCGAGTTCCGACATTAGTTTTAAGATATTTCGATAACGTTGGGTAAGTCGTCGCCTTGCGAAAGCCTGTCAAATATTTTTGGAATAAGCTTATGTAAAGTGTCTACACGATTATTTTTGGCACAGAGAATAATAATTGTTAGGGGAAGTCTTTTTAAGTTTTGTTGATATGGTAAGTTACGGTCAACAGTTATGACAGGTCAAAATTATTCTCAACCATAAGACGTAATAATTCCCCGTTTCTTCTTCCTAACCACCTTGATTACGGACCGTCAATACTTCATGGCTCTCTTCAAAACTATTTCGCAGTTTACGGGGCAAGCTTTCATCAAGCAAAATTTTCATGTAGAAGCTTTTCCGATGTCAACGACTTTTTTGCCATTTCCAATACGGCTAATGCCGCTTCCTTTGTAACAGAAGGAAAATCATCCAGAAATTCTGAAAGATCATCGCCACCTTCAATATAATCAAACAGGTTCTGAACAGGAACACGTGTGCCGGCGAAGACAGGAGTTCCACTCATAATTTCTGGGTCGACATTAATTTGTCCGTATAACATAGAATAAGTTTATCAAACGAAGTTAAAACTTATATGCAGTTCTTTTTTAGAAGCTAATCTTTGCTATTTACGATGCTAACTAAAAAAATTACTTTTTCACGTCTCTCTTCAAAAAGACAAACCCATTTTTCCGGTAAAGTTCTTTTAGCTCAGTGTATTGTTTGAATCTATCTATCCGCCCCACTTTGGAAACAAAATAAGCGGGCTTATCAATATCACCGGTCAACAGCCATTGCTCGTCATAAGAATTCGGGTTGGTGGGAATATCTTTCTTTACATAATAAAGTTGTGCATAACTGAAATAACCCATTGTATTTACATAGCAATCTTCTCCCTGCCTTTGTATAAAAAAATCAATGGCTGCACCTTGTGTGTAGCGTTCCACCTTTGGAACGATGATAGCTGATGCTAAAAAAATGGTAAGCGCAGTACCACCAAATAATGTCCATGCTGCACGCTGAAATTTGTTTTTGCTGAGATAGGTTATTCCAAGCACAATAGATACAATCATCAGTGAACCAACAATTCCTTCTAACCCGCTCCAATGCACATCCGCCTGCATCATTGCCTTCGTGAATGGATCACTTACATTAGCAGATAGCTTTTTAAGATTCATTGCGAGGTAAGGGAACGCCAATAAAAACAAGGCTATGATGCCGCCAAGTATTGCTATATAAACACCAACATATTTTTTATAATTCAATTGTTTCAATTCCCATTTATATAATGAATATGCCGCAAGAAAAGTAACAGGAAACCACGCTAAAGAAGAGTAATGTATGATGCGGGATTGCACAACCGTAAATAATACAGTAACCACCCAGAATAATATTTGCATCCATTTTTTAAAATCCTTATCAAACCTGCTTGTATAGTTTGTTTTAAAAAAAGAAGGGATTGCAAGAAGCGAAGCCGGAAAGCAACCCACCAGCAATACAATATAATGATAGCCCAAAAATCCTTTTTGTCCTGCATCGTGCGTTGTAAAAAGCCGGTATTGATATTTAAAAAATTCGGCTACGAACTCCGGGCCGTTTTTCATTGTTTCATAGCCATACCAGGTCGCCGTTACCCCAGTGGCAATAATTAAATATAAAAGGGCATGCCACCAATTAAAGTAAAAGCGGAAACGATTGTAAATGAAATAAACGCCGAGCGCCAATAGAAAAACCATTAAAGAAACCTGGCCTTTGGTCAACACTGCAAGCCCCATAAAAATACCCGACCACACTACATAAGTAATTGGATTTTTTTTCGGGCCTGCTTTATCAAAACCATTTCTTGACCAATGATAGAGGATAAAATAATACAGTGATAAAAAAGTAAAAAGATTAAACCAGGGATCAATGATTCCCGATTTGAAATACATATTTGGAAAAAGCGAGCCGCCAAACGCAAGCGCCCAAAGGATGCCGAATTTTTTATCATAAATTCTACTGCCACACACAAATACAACGATTAACGTTACTATGCCACATAGCGCATTCGGAAACCTTGCAGCAAATTCGTTCACGCCAAATATTTTCATGGCCGTGCTTTGCATCCAAAAGAACATGGGCGGCTTTTCAAAAAAGGGCTTGAAGTTGATGTAAACCCGGCTATAATCATCCATCTTAATCATTTCACGGGAACACTCCGCAAAATTGACTTCATCCCAATCGAACAAATGAACTCTGCCTAAAAATGGAATAAAGAAAATAGCCGCAAGGATGGCTATGAAAATAATTATTTGAGTTTTGCTTAAATGCATAGTATTAAATAAATCTTTAAAGATCAGAATCGTGATCACTCATCACTTTTCACTGATTGGCTCGTACATCTTTTTCTTCATCCATCCCCATTTGCATAAACGATGTACAACGGACACTTTAAGGACACCTAATCCGTAAGTAATACTTCTTTGTAAATTAATGCTGGAGGCCTCTTCAAAATATCTCGTCGGGCACGTGATCTCTGCAATTTCATAGCCGAAATAAATAATCTGGGAAAGCATCTCGTTATCAAAAACAAAATCTTCCGAATTAATTTCATAATTAATTCGCTCTAATACTTCCCTCGAAAAAGCACGGTAACCTGTGTGATATTCCGCAACTTTTTGATTGAGCATTACATTTTCAAAAAAAGTAAGTGCCCGGTTGGCGATGTACTTATATAATGGCATGCCACCGTGTAAAGCGCCTTTTCCCAGTGTGCGTGAGCCGAGCACTACCTGGTAAACATTGTTGGCAATAAGATAAGCCATGGAAGGAATAAGCTTTGGCGTATATTGATAATCCGGATGCAACATGATTACAATATCCCCCCCGATTTCCAATGCTTTATTGTAACACGTTTTCTGGTTACCGCCATAGCCGCGGTTCTTATCATGCTTAATAATATGAAGAATGCCGATTTCATGCCCGATTTCAATTGTTTTATCGCTGCTGTTGTCATCAACTAATATTACTTCGTCTACAATATCGAAAGGAATTTCATCATACGTTTTCTTAATTGTCAACGCGGCGTTATAAGCCGGAAGCACTACCACTATTTTCTTGTTGTCAATCATACCTTGTTCTTTGTCGCATTTTAGTAAGATTACTAAAATTGCCAAAGTGGGTAAAATTACTTTATTGAAGCGATAGGCGGAAAAATACAAGTATGTGCAAATGTTTTATCTAATCAGGTAAAAGAAGAATTTCATGTATGCGCAGTGCTGCTGAACTGGCCCCGTCAAAACTTTCGGCTGTTTACTAATTAGACTTTATCTTCGCTCAAAAGAGCTTTATATGAATTTACATGAATACCAGGCCAAAGAATTATTAAAAAAATACAACGTGCCCATACAGGAAGGAATAGCGTGTAATACAGTGGCAGAAGCTGAAGAAGCCTATCGTTATATCAATAGCCAGTACGGAAGCAAGTTCGCAGTAATCAAAGCACAGATACATGCAGGAGGAAGAGGCAAAGGAACAATCATAGGGACTGACCAGCGTGGTGTAGCTGTTGCAAAAAATGCGGACGATGTAAAAAAAATTGCGGGTGCGCTGTTGGGTGGTACGTTAGTAACTGTGCAAACAGGCGAAGCCGGAAAGCAGGTGAATAAAATATTGGTGGCGCAGGATGTATATTATGATGGCCCGGAAAAAGTAAAAGAAATTTATCTCTCAATTTTATTGGATCGATCTAAGGGAAAAAATGTAATCATGTACAGCACGGAAGGCGGTGTAAATATTGAAGGTGTTGCGCATGATACGCCCGAGAAAATTTTTAAAGAATGGGTACATCCCGGTGGCGGACTGCCAGGTTTCCAGGCGAGAAAAATTGGATACAATCTTGGGCTAAAAGGCGATGCATTTAAGAATTGTGTAAAGTTTGTAACCAATTTATACAATGCTTATGTAGGGCTTGATTGTAGTATGCTTGAGATAAATCCTTTGTTTAAAACAAGTGATAATAAAATTATTGCGGTTGATTGTAAAATGAATATTGATGACAATGCGTTGATGCGTCATCCTGATATAAGTGTGTTGCGTGATGTTGCTGAAGAAGATCCTACGGAAGTAGAAGCTGCAAAATTCAATCTCAATTTTGTAAAGCTTGACGGCAATGTGGGCTGCATGGTGAATGGCGCAGGACTTGCAATGGCTACGATGGATATGATAAAGCTGAGTGGTGGTGAACCAGCCAACTTTCTTGATGTGGGCGGTACTGCAAATGCACAAACTGTAGAAGCAGGATTTAGAATAATTCTTAAAGATCCAAAAGTAAAAGCTATTCTTATAAATATATTTGGCGGCATTGTTCGATGCGATCGTGTAGCCCAGGGCGTTATAGATGCTTATCAATCTATCGGCACAATTGATATTCCTATTATCGTACGATTACAGGGCACTAATGCAGAAGTAGCGAAAGACCTTATTGATAAAAGCGGATTAAAAGTTCAATCTGCTATACTGCTAAGCGAAGCCGCAAG
>JBBPZF010000697.1:0-2909 GCA_038199105.1 Chitinophagales bacterium
CTCCGGTACCAAGGTTAAATATCCCCGAAGAAAAAGCATGGTTGGATATCCATTGCTCCATGAACCAATGGCATACTTTTAGAACATCCTTTACGTAAATAAAATCCCTCAACTGCTCTCCGTCTTTGTATGGGTCTTTGTGCGATCTAAATAATTTTACAAAACCATTTTTTGTCACCTGGTTATATGCATGAAAAATTACGCTGGCCATTCTTCCTTTGTGGTATTCATTTGGCCCGTAAACATTAAAAAATTTTAGCCCGGCCCACGCTGGAGGAGATTTCTGTTGCTTTATTGCCCACTTATCAAATTCATTTTTAGAAACGCCATAAGGATTTAAGGGTTTTAAATCTTCAATAATTGACTGATCATCTTTAAAACCTAACTCGCCCATGCCATAAGTAGCTGCTGAAGAAGCATACACCAACGGCACCCTATTTTCAGTGCAATAATTCCAAATACTTTTGGAATACTCTACATTCAAATGTTCATGAATTGCATAATCGAATTCCGTAGTGTCAGTTCTTGCACCTATGTGGTAGATAAATGCAATGGGGAGATTATTTTCACTTAACCAATCAAAAAAGTTTTCTCTTTCTATTTTGAATAAAAACTGTTTTCCTTTGAGATTTGCTTCTTTATTAGGCGAGGAAAATTTGTCAACAAGTATAAGGTTTTGATATCCCCGGCTATTCAGAAACCCTGCGAGGCAACTCCCAATAAAGCCGGCAGCGCCTGTTATCACTATATTGGATTGCTCATTCATTATTCAGGAAGATAATTTTTAAAATAATTCCCGATCGCCTCATTATATTTTTTATTCCATTCATTTATGTTTCCCCAATTTTCATCATCTATACTTAGATCACCTGCGGTCACCTTTCCCAATTTTTGAAAGGAAATTGACAAATGAGATTCAAATATTTCAATTTTTTCTCTTGACACGGTCACTACTACTCTACCCTGCGCTTCACCAAAAAGCAAAGCATCTTTACGAATACTTTCATTTACCAAATCAATGTCAAAACCAAGGAACCTGTTAAACCCGCTTTCAGCAAGCGCCACAAACAAGCCACCTTCGCTTATGTCATGTGCAGATTTAATAATTTTCTTTTTTATAAGATCACTAACGGTTTCGTGTAGCCGAAATTCTTCCTCCAGGTTAAAATATGGCGCGGGAGAAAATTCTTCCCCGCATATTTTGTGAAGGTATTCTGAGCAGCTAATATCATTTTTACTCTCCCCCAGCAAATAAATTATATCACCTTCATTTTTAAAATCAAGCGTCATTTTGTTTTCAACATCTTCGAGAATGCCTACCATTCCGATAACAGGTGTGGGATAAACAGGCCCCGACGGAGATTGATTGTAAAAACTAACATTGCCTCCTGTGACAGGAGTATCAAACTTTTTGCAAGCCTCAGTCATACCTTTTATACTTTCTACAAACTGGTAATATACTTCGGGATCGTAAGGGTTTCCAAAGTTTAGGCAATTGGTAATACCTAATGGTTTGCCCCCACTGCATACGATGTTGCGTGCAGCTTCGCTTACTGCGATCATGCAACCGATATATGGATCGGCAAACACGTAGCGGCTGTTGCAATCTGTAGTAAGTGCCAGCGCCTTTTTGGTTCCAATAACTGCTACCACACTCGCATCAGAAGGTGCATTTGTATTGAGATTTGCCGTACCCACCATACTGTCGTATTGTTCATATATCCATTTCTTAGAGGCAATATTTGGAAGGGAGATTATTTTTTCGGCGATTATCTGATAATTTTCAGGCAAAGGAATTTTGCTTAACTCAAACTTTTCTATCTTCTCAAAATAGGCAGGTTTTTTATATTCACGTTCGTACACCGGCGCACCTCCGCCAAGTACAAGACTTTCTGCGGGCAAAGTTGCTTCCAGTACATCATTCATGTAGAACCGCAACATTTTATCATCGGTAACTTCTCCAATCTGCGAGCAGGGAAGATCCCATTTTTCAAATATTTCTATTACTTCTTTCTCTCGTCCTTTTTCAATGGTCAGTAACATTCTTTCCTGGCTTTCGCTCAATAACAATTCCCACGCTTTCATATTTTTTTGGCGGGTGGGCACATTATCAAGATTGATGCGCATTCCAACCTCGCCTTTCGCACTTGTTTCCGCCGTAGAGCATATAATACCCGCCGCACCCATATCCTGCATACCTATGACTGCACCCGTGGCAAGAACCTCGATACATGCTTCGAGCAATTTTTTTTCCTGGAAAGGATCGCCTACCTGTACGGCAGGCAGATCTTCCGCACTGTTATCCGTAATGTCAGCTGAAGCAAATGCCGCACCTCCCATTCCGTCTTTGCCGGTAGCGCTTCCTGCAATAAATACAGGATTGCCTATGCCTGTGGCAGTGGCACTAACGGTTTCGCCTAAACGAACAATACCGGCGCTCATGGCATTCACTAAAGGATTAGTATGATAGCAGTCTTCAAAATAAATTTCACCACCCACAGTAGGCACACCAAAGCAATTTCCATAATGCGCAATGCCGTGCACAACCCCACTTAGCAAGTGCTGTGTCTTATCATTATCAAGTTTACCAAACCGCAGTGAATTTAAAGTGGCGACCGGGCGTGCACCCATAGTAAAAATATCACGGTGAATGCCACCCACACCTGTTGCGGCACCTTGGAAGGGCTCAATAGCCGAAGGATGATTGTGGCTTTCAATTTTGAAGACTACGCCAAGCCCGTCTCCAATATCCATAAGACCCGCATTTTCTTCACCGGCTTTTACCAAAAGTCTGGAACCTTCACGTGGCAAGGTTTTAAGCCATTTTATAGAGTTTTTGTAGCTGCAATGTTCACTCCACATCACTGAATAAGCGCTTAGCTCTGTAAAGTTGGGAGTTCGTCGGAGTA
>JBBPZF010000698.1:0-2529 GCA_038199105.1 Chitinophagales bacterium
CTTTTGACCTTCTTTCATCCTGTTTAATTTCGATACTAATTTACCAAAAAAACAATCGCATATATATAGAGTAATTAAAATACTAAGTGATAATTGGCAATTACCTGATTGTTATTTAAAATCATCTTCAACTTATCAACCAATTAACAATTGCATTCTTAAACCATAAACCCATTCACTTAACTTTGACCGAAATTTTTAAAAACCATAATGCTTAAAAAAGTAAGTGAGGCAGTTGATGCTATTAAAGCAAAATATAAAACAAAACCCTCTGTGGGCATAGTGTTGGGAAGCGGACTTGGAAGCTTTGTCTCCGAAATAAATGTAGAATATAAAATCAATTATGCTGACATTCCCAACTTCCCCGTTAGCACAGTAGAGGGTCATAGCGGTGAACTTATCTTTGGGGAAATAGGAGGAAAGAAAGTCGTTGCGATGGCAGGACGGTTTCATTATTACGAAGGCTATTCCACGCAGGAAGTTGTTTTTCCGATACGCGTCTTAAAATTTCTGGGCATAGAAACTTTGCTGATAAGTAATGCTGCGGGAGGCACCAATCGTTCTTTTCGTGTAGGCGATCTTATGGTTATAAAGGATCACATCAGTATGCTCACGCTTAATCCTTTGCTTGGTAAAAATGAAGACGATTTTGGCCCGAGATTTCCTGATATGAGTGAGCCTTATAAAAAATATCTTATCGCATCTGCAAAAAATATTGCTTCGCAAAATGATATTGATTTAAAAGAAGGCGTGTATGTTGGCGTAACAGGCCCTACTTTCGAAACAAGGGCAGAATACAAAATGCTTAGCCTGCTTGGTGGCGATGCAGTAGGCATGAGTACGGTGCAGGAAGTAGTTGCGGCTGTACATCTTGGCCTACCGGTTTTTGCCATGAGCGTAATAACAGATATTGGTATAAGAGAAGAAGAAAATACGATCACCCACGAAGAAGTGTTACAAGCAGCCAAAGACGCGGAACCAAAACTTACCCTGATTTTTAAAGAAATAATTGCTGCCCTTTAAGAAAATATAATGAGGCAAATAAGAAAAATATATTTGTTTAAAACTTTACTCCGGATAATACTGTTTGTTGTGGTGACCTTCATGGTTGCCAATGTGCATGCGCAACTGCCGGGCGTGTTGAAAGGAAGGCCGGGCAGCTCTACCCCTTTAGGCAACAGGTCAAATCAAGGCACGCAGAGTTCACAACAAAAAGGCGATACGCTCGGCTTTAAACACCGCGATGATCTTGCGGATTCAATAACTATTTCTTTTAAATACCTTGATTCTTTAAAGAGCCAGACCCTTGATTCATCATTAGATGATTTTGATAAATATTATACAGTTCACGCTAATTATGTTACGCTGGGTAACAATGGCAGTGCCGCGTTTCCCGTACTATTCACGCCAATATTGAAAGCCGGTTGGGATGCAGGTTTTCATGCTTACGACTCCTATAAGTACACATTGGAAAACACACGTTTTTTTAAAACAACACGGCCTTTCACACAGTTAACTTATTTGCTTGCATCCGCTAAGGAGCAGGTGATAAAAGTATTACATACGCAAAATATAAAACCCAACTGGAATGCAGGCATTGAATACCGCTTAATTTCATCGCCAGGCTTTTTTCAAACACAAAATACCAATCACAACAATTACCGTTTTTTCAGCAACTATCAAGGCATTAAAAAACGATACGCGGCTTATCTTGTGCTGTTGGGAAATAAATTAAGCGCTTCTGAAAATGGTGGCATTCAGAACGATTCATTCCTTACAGATCCTACAAGAAAAAAGCGTTTCTCCGTGCCCGTTAATCTCGGGGGAGATGTTGAGCAATCGTTTAATGTATTTTCCACTAAAGTAACCACGGGAAATAATTATAGCAATTTCACCGCGTTCTTCCGGCAGAGCTACGACTTTGGAATCAAAGATTCTATCATCATAAACGACAGTACAAAAGATTATTTATTTTATCCAAAATTTCGACTGCAGCATACGCTTAATTTAAGCAGCTATACTTATTTGTATAAAGATATACTCACCAGTGTTGAATTTGCGAAGAGAGATTCGTCGCTTTATAATCAATGGTACGGCCTAAAGCCAGATCCCTCAGCAGGCCTCGATTTCCGTGTGCAGGATAGGTGGAAAGTTGTATCAAATGACTTTGAAATAAGACAATTTCCCGAAACAAAAAATCCGGCGCAGTTTATTGAAGCGGGCATCAGGCTGGAAAATTTTACTGGAATTTTCTCCGCTCCTGCCCAGGATAGTTTTCCGGTACAGATTTATCCGTCGCCGCCCATCAGGAAGAATTTTTATAACATTGTATTGCATGGTGAATACAGGAATAAAACGAGAAATAAAAAATGGGATGCTTTGCTTAAGGGCGAGTTTTATACAACCGGCCTCAACGCTGCGGACTATAGCGCTTATGCATCGCTTACGCGTTTTCTGAACAGTAAGCTCGGCGATGTACAGGTTATTTTTCAAAACGTGAGCCGCTCCCCTTCTTATATTTTTGAGGGA
>JBBPZF010000699.1:0-2653 GCA_038199105.1 Chitinophagales bacterium
ACTTACCGGAGCCTGCCCCGGACCTATGTTTGCACAGATTGGCTCCGGATCGTTAGTAATTATTGTTTCTCTTTTAAGTGCCATTGCGGGCACTTGGGTATATGGTTTATTAAGAGAAAAGTTGCCGCATTAAATCCCGTTACCCAGTATACGTAAAAAGGATGGAGTTATACTAAAGCAGGTCATTAGTCTTAACTTAACAAACCTGGCTTTTCCACAAAAGTTTTGTAGTGCAACACATTCGTACTTCTGCCAAAAAGCCGGCAGCGGCAGTTAAAACAGCAACAGCAGTAAAGGCTGCGTTTATGCCAAACTGGTCGGCAATAATTCCTGAAAGCAATGCGCCTATTACGTATCCGCTATCACGCCAAAATCTAAATATGCTCATACTTTGCGCCCTTTGATGTGGGTGTGTATTCTCTGCAATAACCGTTAAAAAATTTGGGTATACAAGCGCCGTTCCTAATCCCAGTAATATCATAGCTGCTATATTAATCCATACAGAAGAAGCAATGGTGATAATAAATAAGGCAACTGCCTGCAGCATCATACCGCCGGTAATTAATTGTTTTTTACAATAGGTATCTCCCAGATTGCCGGTAAACAATTGGCCTAACCCCCAAACTATAGGATACATGCCTGCAACTAAACCAACCTGTTGCAACGAATAATTTTTTTGTAATAACAGTATAGGCAGTAAACCCCAAACAATACCATCATTAAGATTATTAACTAACCCGCTAATGGTAACCGAACCCATATTCCGATGCTGGTAAGATGAAGCCTTCCAAACATTTTTAAGCATTGGTATCTTACTAACTTTTGCCTCGTGTTGTACAAATGCACCAGTATCTTTTATAAAAAATAAAGTGAGTAAAAACCCTGCGATAGAAAACAAAATACCCGGGACAAAGGGATAAAAAGCAAAGCCTTTTGCAGCAGCAATACCCGCAGATAAATAAGCAGCCACACCGACTGCCAGGTATCCTGCAAACTCATTAATACCCATAGCAAGTCCCCGGTTACGTTCTCCAACAAGGTCAATCTTCATGATCACGGTTGATGACCACGCAAGCCCCTGGTTTATTCCCAATAAAATGTTTGCAACAATAATCCAGTTCCATGAGTTAGCATACATCAATAAAAAAGGCACAGGTAAAGCCACGATCCATCCCATCATTAACACCTGCTTTCTGGTAATATACTGCGTTAATTTACCCATTAGTAAATTGGCAAGTGCCTTACTTGTGCCGAAAGCGATTATAAAAGAAAGCAATGCTGTTTTACCACTTATGCTGAAAATCTTTTCTCCAAATCCTGATAAAACAGAACGCTCTAAGCCAACCATGCTTCCTACAAAAGCATTAATTAAAACCAATAGCCAAAATTGCTTCCAGTTGTTTTTTAATCCTTGCTGCATCATGCTGGTTAACGATTTGTATTAGGACAACTATTCATACCAACGATTGCATAAAGAGGGCACATTCCTACCAGGCTGGTCAAAATAAATACTCCTGCCAAAATCAATAACACAATTCCCCAGGTGCCGGTTACGGTTCCTGAAAAATATAAAACAACAACTACAATAGCTAAAATTGTCCTTATTATACGGTCAAGAGAACCCATGTTTTTTTCATAAAATCTATTTTAATAAATTAACGATCAATGTAACAATTACTACACACCATAAGCAAATGATTGTAAGTTTAACCCATTTGTTCATTAGTAAAACTAATAACATCTTCTGTTTATCTGTGTGATAATTGTCACACTTCCCTTTTGTGATAACAGTCACCAAATGATTATATAATTTGCAGGAAGTTTGCTGAAAAATGAAAAGATTATGCATCTAAAACAATTTATAGATAAACATCTCTCCCACTACAGCTATGCAATTTCGGGTGATTGTGAAAAGAAAATAATACTAATAGATCCTTCGCGTAACACACAGCCTTATCTTGAATATGCAAAAGAAAATGAAGCAGAAATTACCGGTGTAATTGAAACCCATCCTCATGCCGATTTTGTAAGCAGTCATTTAGAGTTTCATGATACAATAGGCACAACAATATATACAAGCACATTGGTAAATGCTTTATATCCTCATCAACCATTTGACGAAGGGCAATCCGGGCAATAGTTACACAAAATAAACACGTACATCGAATATGAAATCGTCATTCCATAAATCAATCGTTATCCTTTTTCTTATATTAGTTTCGGGCTCAAATTATGGGCAGGTTAAAAACAAGTCATTCAATTTTTTTTTAAGAACCATATTAACCAATAAAGTGAAACGTATATCGGTAGAAGAGGTAACCAAATCAACAGTTAATTATACGTTTGTTGATGCAAGAGAAGTAAATGAATATAATGTTAGCCACCTGAAAAATGCCGTTTTTGTAGGGTATAATAATTTTTCAATGGACGGCTTAAGAGATATACCTAAAGACAGACCGATAATAGTTTATTGCTCGGTAGGTAAACGAAGTGAAAACATTGCGGCTAAGTTGAAGGAGAACGGATATAATAATGTAAGCAATCTCTACGGTGGCATTTTTGAATGGGTGAACGAAGACCACCCGGTGTATGATTTGCAGAATAAACAAACCATGAATGTTCATGCCTTCAATAAATTCTGGGGCAGATTTAT
>JBBPZF010000700.1:0-9863 GCA_038199105.1 Chitinophagales bacterium
ACCATAGAATATTCGCCTATTTCAATGCCGCACATTATCGTTGCATTCGCACCAATTGACGCTCCTTTTTTTATCAATGTTTTTTTAAACTCGTGTTTTCTTTCTACAAAAGCCCTGGGGTTAATCACATTCGTGAAAGTAACCGATGGGCCGATGAACACATCATCTTCTACCGTTACGCTATTATAAACAGAAACATTATTTTGAATTTTTACACCATTTCCTATCTCCACATTATTGTCCACATAAGTATTTTGTCCAAGATTGCAATTATTTCCAATTTTAGCACCAGGCATTATGTGGGAAAAATGCCAGATGCGGGTACCTTCTCCAATCTGTGCGCCTTCATCCACCACTGCGGTCTCGTGAATAAAACTTTTATTGTTCATAATCAAAAATAGCTTTTGGTTTTAAAAAATTAGAGTCTGCGAAATTAGCTTTTAATGCTGAAAGCCATTTGGTATAACTTTGCTCCATGCATTACGCTTCAATAGAAAATTTAAATAAATCATTTGGAATAAGAAAACTTTTTAATGGAATAAGTTTTCACGTGGAGGAGGGAGATAAGATTGCTTTCGTTGCAAGGAACGGAAGCGGGAAATCAACATTATTAAAAATCATTGCAGGCCTCGATACTGCCGATGATGGCACAATCTGGATACACAAAGATGTAAAAGTGATCATGCTGCAGCAGGATACAGCTTTTGAAAATGATAAATCTATCTGGGATAATATTTTAAATATTGACAACCCTGTGGTGAAGATTGTGAAAGAATATGAAATGCTGATGGAAGAGGAAGTGCATGATGAAGATCGTATAAGCCATCTCGTTACGGAGCTTACAGAAGCCAACGCGTGGACTTTTGAGAGTGATCTCAAACAAATTCTAGGGAAACTAAATCTGCATCACCTTAACGAACCGGTGAAAAATCTTAGTGGTGGCCAACGCAAAAGAGTGGCGCTGGCACAGGCTTTAATTGAATCGCAATTGCATGAAGGAAAGTGCCTGCTGATACTCGATGAACCTACCAACCATCTTGATGTGGAAATGATCGAATGGCTGGAGAATTTTTTGGCTACTAATAAAAGCACCCTTCTTTTAGTTACGCATGACCGCTATTTTTTGGATACAGTTTGCAATGAGATCATTGAGCTGGATGATGAAAAGTTGTACATGTATAAGGGAGATTATGATTATTTCCTGGAACAAAAATCTTTAAGGCTTGAAGTGCAGCAAAGTGAACTACAAAAAGATAAAAATATTTTTCGCAAAGAGCTTGAATGGATGCGCAAGCAACCAAAGGCACGCACAACAAAATCTAAAAGCCGGCAGGATGCTTTTGCAGACGTCGAAGAAAGAGTTAGCCAGAAAAAAGAAGTTGCCGAGGTTTCCCTGCAGGTAAAGATGACACGCCTTGGCGGCAAGGTGCTTGAGATGAAAAAAGTGTATAAATCTTATGGTGAAAAAGTGATCATGCATGGGTTTGATTACACTTTTAAAAGAGGAGAACGCATTGGCATTGTTGGAAAAAATGGAACAGGTAAATCAACGTTTTTAAAGATTGCATTGGACATTGTTCCTCCCGATAGCGGAAAAATAAATCATGGCGATACGGTAGTATTTGGAAATTTTTCGCAGGAAGGTTTACAATACAAAGAAGATAAAAGAGCGATTGAATATGTAAAAGATTTTGCAGAATTTTTTCCTTTGGCAGATGGAAGCAAAATAAGCGCCACGCAATTCATGGAGAAGTTTGGATTCACTGCGCAACAACAATTTACGCCTTTGAGCAAATTAAGCGGCGGTGAAAAAAGAAGGCTGCACCTGTTAAGTATTTTATTTAAAAATCCAAACTTCCTTGTGCTTGATGAGCCAACCAATGACCTTGATCTGCAAACATTGAGAACGCTTGAAGAATTCTTACAGGAATTTCCCGGCTGCATTTTAATTGTAAGCCACGACCGCTATTTTATGGATCGGCTGGTTGATCATCTTTTTGCATTTGAAGGCGATGGAGAAATAAAAGATTTCCCCGGAAACTATACGCAGTACAGGCTTTGGAAGCAACTGGAAGAAAATAAACCGCAGACTGAAATAAAACAAAAGGTTATACAACCGACCCCTTCTAATAAAGTAAATGGCGCAGTGAAGCAAAAATTCAGCTTCAAAGAGAAGTTTGAGTTTGATACATTGGAAAAAGAAATTCCCGCTCTTGAAAAAGAAAAAGAACTGCTTCAGGTAAAAATGAATAATGGCTCAATGGATTTTGAAAAATTGCAGGAAGCCGCAGAAAGAGTAAATGAAATAATTGTGTTATTAGATCAAAAAGAAATGCGCTGGCTGGAACTGAGCGAGAAGGAATAAGTGTTTTAAAAGATTGATAAAATTTATTTCACGCAAAGAAAAATAAGAAAGCAAAGGCGCAAAAGAATGTTTATTTTCTATGCGCCTTTTGATTAAAATAATTCTTCGTCTTTGCGTGAAAAATTCTAATTCAAAAAATAAAGCTAACTAATCCTGTCTCCACCAAAATAAGCATGAAGAACCGCAGGTAACTTTATTCCGTATTCATCCTGCATATTTTCCAGCAGAGCCGCTACAATCCTTGGCAACGCTAATGAAGATCCGTTCAACGTATGCACAAGCTGTGTTTTGCCTTCCTGGTTTTTAAAACGGATTTTCATCCGGTTACTTTGATAAGCTTCAAAGTTGCTTACAGAACTTACTTCAAGCCATTTTTGCTGGGCGGCGCTATACACTTCAAAGTCGTAAGTGAGCGCAGATGTAAAGCTCATGTCGCCGCCGCATAGCCGTAGAACGCGGTAAGGCAGTTCAAGGTTTTGTAAAAGTTTTTCAATGTGGAGCGCCATCTCTTCTATTACTTCATAGCTTTTATCCGGGTGAGCAATTTGCACTACTTCTACTTTGTCAAACTGATGAACACGGTTCAAGCCACGCACATCTTTTCCATAGCTTCCCGCTTCCCGCCTGAAGCAAGGTGTATAGGCCGTCATCTTTATGGGCAACTCATTTTCTTTTACTATTTCATCCCGGTAAATATTTGTAACCGGCACTTCTGCCGTAGGTATCAGGAATAATTTGTCTTCATTTACAAAATACATTTGCCCTTCCTTATCGGGCAACTGCCCTGTGCCATAAGCGCTTGCTTCATTCACCATCAGCGGCGGCTGGTATTCTGTGTAGCCTGCTTCTACATTGTAATCCAGGAAATATTGAATAAGGGCTCTTTGCAATTTCGCCCCTTTATTTTTATAAAAAGGAAACCCACTGCCAGTCACTTTATTACCGAGATCAAAGTTTATAAGGTCATATTTTTTTGCCAGGTCCCAATGAGGTAGAGCGCCATCATATAAATTTGGCTTCTCTCCCCCTTCTCTCACAATTTCATTTTCTTCAGGAGTTTTTCCTTTGGGCACACTGCTGTGCGGAAGATTGGGAAGGCTTAAAAGATCTGCCTGTAAGTCTTGCTCAGCGGCAGCAAGTTTGTCATTTATTGGCTGAAGGCCCGATTTGAATTTTGCGACTTCAGATTTTTTTTCTTCTGCAAGTTTTTTATCGCCTTTCGCCATTAATTGCCCGATCTCACGTGAAGCAGCGTTTATTTTTGCCAGCGTCTCATCATATTCAAACTGTAGGGATTTTCTTTCGGCATCAAGGCTGAGTATCCGGTCAATTAAAGAAACGTCAGTAAAATTTTTCACTGCTAATTTGCCGATCACTTCTTCGCGATTGTTTTTTATAAAATTTACCTGTAGCATATTTAGAACAATTAATACTCTTAATTATGGAGCCTGCAAATATAACATTACAGGCAATGAGTTAAGTTGGTGCATTTTTTTTACAGCTACTGTTTACGGCGATGGGGCGGCATTTAAAAATCATCAGCCTATAACAGAACCGATCTGATAGCTATCGGATTTATAATTAGAAGAAGTTCATTGCTTATTTTATTGCCCGGTGTTATTTGTCTTCTGGAACTGAAGCCGGTTTTTTTACAGGTGTCAAATGTGTCAAAACACAGAGCCATTTTTCGTTTTCTTTCTTATAAACGTCTGTAATCCATTCGTCTGCTTCCATTTGGTGTCCTTGCCATCTGCCGGTATTTTGCCCTCTTCCTGTTACCAAAGCAATGTCGCCATAAACTTTTACCCGCAAAATTTGCTTGGTCATCGTGTCGTGAGATAGTAAACCTTGCTCAAGCACACGGAAAAATCCTTCCTGGGAAATAATCCCTCCCTGGCTGTCAACAAGAACCCAATCTTCTGTTACACATTTTTTTATTTCGTCCACTTTGTTTGAGATAACAGCCTTGTTGAAGTTGTCCTCAATTTTTTGAAATTCTGAAATTAATTTTTCGTCTGTCATAATATTTTATCTGTTATTGTAAGATGTCGTTTTACAAATGACCGCTAATTAAATTATAAAGGGATTTAAATTTAGTTATAAGACCGCGGAAAAACTGGCTGAAGTTTTTGATTTATTTTTGCCAAATGCAGCAAGCTAAAGATGATTTGCAAACACGATGGTGGAAATTGGAAGAAAAATTCATGAAGCGTTTTGATAAGAAGCCGGACGTGGAAGCGATTCTTTTTTTAATCGGAATACAGGAAATAGGGGCTTTCAAGAAGAAGTTTTCAAAAGAACAGAAGCAGGACCTGATGCACGTAGCCGTGTGCTCTCTTCTTGCACAAAGCGGTTATTATAAACTCGAAGGCACTGATGAAGAAGGCTGGCCTCACTTTGCGCAGCTAAAAGCATTGCCTGAGTATAATATGATAGAGCAGGAAAATTTTCTCAAAGATCATATATTGCTTTACTTTGAAAATATTGGCGAACCCTTCAAAGATTTTTAGAACCTCATGAGAAACCTGTTTTATTTACTTGTACTTATTACTATAGCCTCTTGTTCTGCATCGAGGCCCGCCACTCCAAAGATAAAAAAACCGGTGCAGGTAAAACTTACTACAGACTCCGGCGTAATTGTTTTAAAACTGTATGATAAAACTCCTTTGCATAAAAGCAATTTTATAAAGCTTGTAAAAGAGCGTTTTTACGATGGCCTTTTATTTCACCGGGTAGTAAATGACTTTATGATACAGGGCGGCGATCCTAATAGCAAAAATGCTAAACCGGGTGTTTTGCTGGGAGAAGGTGGTTTAAAATATACAATACCCCCGGAGTTCGACACATCGTTATTTCATAAAAGAGGAGCGCTTGCGGCTGCAAGGGAAGCAGATGAAAACAATCCGAAAAAAGCCAGCAGCCCTACGCAATTTTATATAGTTGACGGAAAAACGTACACCGATGATGAAATGGATATGATTGAAAAAAGATTTCACATAAGTATTCCGCAAGATCACCGGGAGTTTTATAAAACGATAGGGGGCGATCCTTTTCTTGATATGAATTACACAGTATTTGGTGAGGTGGTGAGCGGAATGGATGTGGTGGAGAAAATAGCCAACGCTCCAAAAGATGAAAACAACAGGCCGCTGCATGATATAAAAATGCAGATGGCAATTTTAAAATGAAGCTTTCGGGAGAATGATAGAAAATATAAATTTGCAGCATACTTTTTAAAAACTAATAAATTATATATGAATATTCCGGAGAATCTTAAGTACACCAAAGACCATGAATGGGTTTCGATTGAAGGAGACATAGCCACCATCGGCATTACTGATTTTGCACAACATGAACTTGGTGACATCGTGTTTATTGAAATAGAAACTAAAGGCAAAGCGCTTGAAGCAGAAGCTGTGTTTGGAACGGTAGAAGCTGTGAAAACTGTAAGCGATCTTTTCTTGCCGATGAGCGGCACCATCACAGAGGTCAATCCTTTGCTGGATACAGAACCGGAAAAAGTAAATACAGATCCCTACGGTGATGGGTGGATGGTAAAAATGAAAGTAGATAACGCGGAAGATGTCAGTAAGCTTATGGATGCGGACGCTTATCAAAAAGAGATCGCGTAAAGGTTATTTATAAATGAAAAAGATTCCTTTTAAAAAATTCCTGCCAGGCATTGCCTGGTTTTTTATTGTATTGGTGCTTACCTGTATGCCAGGCAGTGATGTACCGAAAATTCGCTGGCTTGATGGAATATATTTTGATAAATGGGTACATGCCGGCATGTTTGGGGGCCTTACATTTTTATTCAGCTACCCCTTCTTCAAATCCGGTTTTTCGAACATCCAGCGGGTGCATTATTTTATACGCATAGCGCTTGCTTCGAGTATATGGGGATTAACCATTGAATTTATCCAAAAATATTTTGTCACGAGCCGCGACTTTGAGCTGCTTGATTGGGCCGCAGATTCCGTTGGTGTGCTGATCGCGCTTTGGTTTTGCTGGTATTGGAACAATAAACAAGCCCGGCGGCCGGAAGCATGAAACAGACTGTCAATATTTTGCAAACCCTTTTGCACCCTAACTTTTAAAATTATACATTTGCCGTATGGAAAACGTTGAGAACATGGAATACAATACAACCCGTAATCATCTTGAAATAAGAGAATACGGTCGCCACATACAAAAAATGGTAGAGTATGTTTTAACCCTGGAAGACAGGGAGAAACGCCAAAAGAATGCTTATGCACTAATTGAGCTAATGGGGTTTTTAAACCCGCATCTAAAAAATGTTGAAGATTTTCGCCATAAATTATGGGATCATCTTTTTTTAATAAGCGATTTTAAACTGGATGTGGATAGCCCATATCCAATACCAACAAGGGAATCTCTTAAAGCAAAACCTGACCCGCTTTCCTACCCGAAGCGGTATCCTAAATACAATCATCTTGGTAAAAACATTGAGATTGTAATAGATAAAGCCCTACAGGAAGAAGACGGTGAAAAACGCCAGGGATTTGCCAACGCCATTGCTTACTATATGAAGCTTACTTATAGTAACTGGCACAAAGAACTTGTGCACGATGATAATATTCAAACAGAGCTGGCTTCTATTACACAGGGGGAATTGGAATTTAATAACCGCCCTTTTATAAAACACAGGGTTGAGCCCATTCGGGAAGAATTTAGTGGCGGGAAGTATCGTAAGAATTTCGGTCCAAGAAATAACAGGAATAATAATAACAACAATAATAATAATAACAGGAACAACAACCGAAATAAGTATTCAAAAAAAAGATATTAAACAACAATTTTATAAATTTAATTTAGCCCGGCCGTTTATACATAGCCGGGTTTTTTTTATTTGAATTAGATAAAATTTTTTTCACAATGGGATCATTTGTAGTTAATGGCGGAAAAAGGCTTAAGGGGGAGATAACGCCGCAGGGCGCTAAGAATGAAGCGCTGCAGGTGATTTCGGCGGTATTGCTCACGGACGAAGAGGTAACTATTCACAACATTCCCGACATCACAGATGTCAATCTTCAAATAGAATTGCTGCAGGATTTGGGCGTAGCTGTGGAACGCATAGACAGGCAAACCTGCATTTTTAAAGCGGATAACATAAATGTAGATTACCTCGCTTCACCTCCCTTCAGAAAAAAAACAGGGCGTTTACGCGGCAGCGTTATGCTTGCCGGCCCTTTGCTTGCGAGGTTTAAAAAAGCTTTTGTTCCGAAACCCGGCGGTGATAAAATCGGGAGGCGCAGGCTTGATACGCACATCACCGGCTTTCAAAAGCTGGGAGTTACATTCGACTATGATGCGGATGAATCTTTTTTTGAGTTGCATACATCAGAACTCACCGGTGCTGATATGCTGCTGGATGAACCGAGTGTTACGGGCACAGCCAATATTTTAATGGCAGCCGTGATGGCAAACGGTACCACGACTATTTACAATGCGGCCTGTGAGCCCTACATACAGCAGCTTTGCAAAATGCTCAACAGTATGGGTGCAAAAATATCTGGTATTGCCAGTAATTTGCTTGTAGTAAAAGGTGTACCGGAGCTGTCAGGCACTTCTCATACCATTCTTCCGGATATGATAGAAGTAGGCTCCTTCATTGGGCTTGCCGCAATGACACAAAGCGATATTCTTATAAAAAATGTTGGGCTGGAAAACCTGGGAATTATTCCGGAAAGGTTTCAGCAGCTTGGTATAAAAATGAATTTTAGTGGAGATAATATACACATACCAGCCCAGGATCTTTACGAGATACAAACTTTTTTAGACGGTACCATGCTTACCATTACTGATCATCCCTGGCCGGGCCTAACCCCGGACCTGTTAAGTGTGATATTAGTGGTGGCGGCGCAGGCGAAAGGAAGCGTGTTGATACATCAAAAAATGTTTGAAAGCCGGTTATTTTTTGTAGATAAATTAATAGAAATGGGCGCCCGCATCGTATTGTGCGATCCGCACAGGGCCGTAGTGATAGGGCTTGAGCGGGAATATACATTAAGAGGAATAGAGATGAGCAGCCCCGATATAAGAGCCGGCGTAGCCTTGCTGATTGCCGCTTTAAGTGCAGAAGGCGAAAGCATTATTCAGAACATAGAGCAAATTGACAGGGGCTACCAGGATATTGATACACGCCTTAAATTATTGGGCGCTGATATCACCAGGCGGTAAGATTCTGATTCGTCGTAGAGGTTGCCGTTATTAGTTGATTGGTTACTAAGTTAATTGGTGTCGTGAGATGCATATTATAAATTTCATATTCTAATATTCCTTCCAGAAGCATGAGCAAACAGTACAATAAAATAATTCTTGTGACCGCACCATCCGGTGCAGGTAAAACTTCCATTATTCGCTATCTTATGAAAAAGTTTCCGCAGATGGCGTTTTCTGTTTCAGCCACAACGAGGCAGCCGCGTGAGAATGAAAAAGATGGAGAAGACTATTATTTTATTTCAGAAAAAGACTTTAAAGAAAAGATTCATCATAAAGAATTTCTTGAATGGGAAATGGTATATGAAGGCAAATACTATGGAACACTAAAAGATGAAATAGAAAGAATCTGGGCGCAAAATAAAGTGCCGGTTCTCGATATAGATGTGCAGGGAGCCATTCACGTGCAGCAGCAATACCCGGTAAATACCTTCTCCGTTTTTATACAGCCGCCGTCAGTGCAGGAATTAAAAAGCAGGCTGCTAATGCGTGGCTCAGAAACGGAAGAGTCTTTGCTGGCAAGGATTAACAAGTCAGCTTTTGAAATGACCTTCAAATCTTATTTTGAAAATGTGGTAATAAATAACGACTTTGATGAGGCATGTAAACAGGCAGAGAAAATAGTATCAACCTTTTTAAATAAAGAGTGATGTATTTTCATGCTTTAATTTTGTGATATGGACTGGAATTCGATTATAGCTATTATTGCTTCCTTAATTCTTATCGGTTTTTTTGCGGGTATAGAAATCGCGTTCGTATCTGTAAGCAAACTTTCGGTGGAATTAAAAAGAAAACAGGGAAGTTATACGGGTAAAGTTTGGTCGGAGTTTATGGAAGAGCCGACGCGTTTTATCGGCACAACTCTCGTTGCTTTAAATATTTTACTGGTTGTGTATGGCCTGCTATGGAGTGAGATACTCAATGGTTTTTGGAAATACTGGCACATAGAAGATACTTACATAAAGCTTGCAGCCGAAACAATCATTTCTACTATTCTTCTACTAATTTTCGAATTCATTTTTAAAGCTTTTTTCCGTGCAAAAGGAAACGCTGTAATCGGCAGTGTTGTCATCACTTTTATCGTTAGCTTTTTTTATTCTCTGCTGGCATGGATCGCCACCTTCTTTGTAAGTGTAACTGAATGGATGCTTAAATATATTTTTAATGTAAAGCTTCAGAACAAAACGGAAGTATTTACCAAGATAGATCTTGAGCATTTTATACAACAGCATAACCAGAACGATACCGAAGACAGTGC
>JBBPZF010000701.1:0-2592 GCA_038199105.1 Chitinophagales bacterium
ATGGCTGGACGAAGAAAAGATATTAGATAAAAAAGATGAAGAAGACCCGCTATACGAGGAAAGGTATATGCCAAGGAAATTCAAAATCGGTATTGCCATACCGCCCAATAATGATGTAGATGTATTTATAAATGATCTTGGCCTGATAGCTATTATTGAAAACAATAAATTACTGGGATTCAATATTGCCATTGGTGGCGGATTATCAACAACTCACGGTAACGCACAAACGTATGCAAGGTTGGGTACTGTAATCGGTTTTGCAGAGGGTGAAGAAAAAACACTCAAAGCTATTTATGAAATACTCACAGTGCAAAGAGATTTCGGAAACCGCAGCGACAGGAAATTTGCCCGCCTGAAATATACCGTTGACAGGTTGGGTGTTGATGTCTTTAAAGATGAAGTAGAAAAGCGGCTTGGCTTCAAATTAGAAGAAGCAAAACCCTTCAACTTCACCGGCAGGCACGACTATTATGGCTGGTATAAAAACGATGAAGGCAAATGGTATTACACTCCCTTCATAGAAAATGGCAGGATACTCGATGATGAACAAGTGGCCATGAAATCTGCTCTATTGGAAGTTGCCAAAACGGGCAAAGCAAATTTTCGGTTTACAGGAAACCAAAATGTAATTATAAGCGATGTTGATGAAAAAGATAAAGAAGCGGTAAACAATATTCTTGAGCAGTTCAAAATTATTGAACATACTGACGGAGCTTCCATCATCCGTAAAAATTCGATGGCCTGTGTAGCATTACCCACATGCCCGCTTGCCCTTGCAGAGGCACAACGCTATATGCCATCTTTACTCACAAAGATCGAGGCGCTGCTTCAAAATCATGCGCTGGATAATGAAAATATCATTATAAGAATGACGGGTTGCCCTAACGGCTGCGCAAGATCATACAACGCCGAAATAGGTTTTGTAGGCACTGCCATGGGGCGGTATAACCTGCACCTTGGCGGTGATCATGAAGGAATGCGCTTAAATAAAATTTATAAAGAAAGTCTTAACGAAGAAGCTATTTTACAAGAACTGGATACCCTGTTTTCAGATTTCAAAAATGAAAAAAAAGAAGGTGAAAAATTTGGCGATTATTCTTTTAGAAAATTATATAGTTAAATAATTGCCTTAAAAAAGTTAGTATTCTTATTGTGTATTGCGGTATCCCATTTCAAAATTTATGTATTAAATAAAAATCATCCAGGTGATAGAAGAAAAAGAAGAGATAGTAGTCAAAGAAGAGAATAATCTCTTTCCTGTCTTTTTAAAGCTTGAAACACTTCGCTTACTTATTATAGGAGGCGGCAATGTCGCGTTGGAAAAATTAAATGCCGTATTAAATAATTCTCCTCTAACAAAAATCAGGTTGATAGGCATTGAGATCAGCGATGCTATTAAACAAATTGCTAAAGAAAAAAATAATATTGAACTGGAGGAAAGAGGATACACTATCTACGACTTTGACGAGGCGGATATTGTGATAGCGGCAGTAAATGACATTGCCCTAAGTGAACAGATTAGCAATGATGCACATCAAAAAAACAAACTTATAAACGTAGCGGATAAGCCGGGCTTATGTGATTTTTATTTGAGTTCGATTGTAAAAAAAGGGAACCTTAAGATTGCTATTTCCACTAATGGAAAGTCACCAACCATTGCCAAAAGATTAAAGGAACAGATCAACGATTTGGTACCTGATGAAATAGAAGGGGTGTTGGATAATATGCAAATAATAAGGAATAGCCTTAATGACGATTTTGCCGAAAAAGTAAAAAATTTAAATGAGATCACGAGTGTGTTAGCAGCAAAACAAATCGTGCTGAATGGAACACAAAAGCCGGGTACAAAAAAGTGGCAGAAAATTGTAAAATGGTGCCTATTTGCTTTTTGCTTTATGATATTGGGACATGGCATTCTCTCCTATATCCCCTTTCATGAAATAATGGGCAAAATAAAAACCATTCCTGATTATGTGGAATTGAAACCATTTCTCATTATGTTTTGCACTGGTTTTATTGCTCAAATGGTTGATGGTTCATTAGGCATGGGATATGGAACTATTTCTACTACTTTTCTTTTGGCGAATGGAGTTAGCCCGGCAATTGTGAGCAGCAGGGTCCACTCAGCAAGAGTGTTCTCTAGTGGAGTTTCCGGTTATAGCCATCATCGCTTCGGCAACATCAATAAAAAATTATTCAAGACACTGGTAGTACCTGGTATCATTGGCGCAGTTACAGGAGCCACCCTGGCTTATTTTAGCCAAAAATATGTGAGTTATGTACGCGTGCCTCTTTCAATATACACATTGTACCTGGGCTATTTCATTTTACAAAAAGCTTTTAAAAAGAAACAACCGCGGGATAAAATAAAAAATGCCGGATGGCTGGCAACTTTAGGCGGTTTCATGGATTCTTATGCCGGTGGAGGTTGGGGCACATTGGTTACCAGTACATTAATTTCAAAAAGAAAAAGCGCCCGCTACGTAATTGGCTCTGTTTGCCTTGCAGAGTTTTTTGTGGTGCTCGCAAGTTCTATTACATTTTTTATACTCTTAAAAAGTCTTCCTCTTTTAGATATTGCCGGGCTTA
>JBBPZF010000702.1:0-4343 GCA_038199105.1 Chitinophagales bacterium
AAATTAAATCTCGTTGACAGCGAAAATTCTGGTTGGAAGGAATTGCAAAGTGATCACGAATCAAAACTATTAGAACTGCAGTCGTCACAAGGTCAAATTGACCGCCTGCAGCGTGAACTTGCAGCTTCTGTTGAGCGTGAAAAAGAGTTAGAGCAGTTATTACTGACCGAAATCACCATGCGTGAAAAGTATTCATTGCTTCAGCAAAAATATACTCAACTGTTGAGTGAGGCAGATGATTTGATCATGAGAAGTGTGGAGATGAATAAAAAAGATATAGACCATCAGTCTGCTCTAAGACATCAATGGCAGCTTGAGAGCCTGCTCGCTATTTGCAAAGACGAGAATTTAAGACTGAAAAATGGCGTCGAACAACTTTCAAAAAAAAGTCAGTAAAGCCGTTTTCTTTCTTAAGCTAATGATTATGTCTCTGCGGCCCTGTACAGTCCTTATTGCATTAAATAAATTTCCAACTGCTGATCCTTAAGAATATAAATTCTGTGATTACTTACCCGTAGAGAAGTATTGTTTTGTAAAGCCTGAGGTAATAAATATTTTTTTATATCAGGTAGTGGTGAAGTATACCGGTATAGATGTTTTTCATCGAAGCCGTAGATTGATTTATCAATTACCATAACATCTGTCCAGCCCGTAAAAGGCAACTTGCTTTTAAAACTTCCATAGTAGTCAAAAATATACAAGCCTTTCTCGGGATCATAGAGATAAACAAAACCATCAGCGTCAATTATTTTTTTGGGCGAAGGCACCGAATCAAACAGCAACCTGAAATCAACTGATTCAAATAATTTATTCCCCGTATCATCAATTTTTTTCAATTTATTTTCCTGCTCATCATATAGCCAGATGTTGTTATCGTAAGAAGATGTGACCGCCCTTACTTTAAAAATATTTTGCTGCCGGAGATTGATGTTCGTAAGCACATTCAGGTATTTATCCAGCAGTACAATTGTTGAATAATTTTGATAAAATAAAATTGCCTTCCATGGATTCTGCGCTTCTACATAGCTAAGCTTTCCATATTTTGTAACCTGGTTAAAAACGCCAACCGAATCTCCTTTCTCATTATATTTTTTTAGCTGGTTATCCGTATTAATAAGATAAAGCTCACCAAGGTTATCAACAGTAAAAGAGGAGATGGGATATTCTATTTTTTTTAAAAACCGGAAGAGGGAATCATCCTGTGCAAGTACAATTTCATGAGAAGAAATAAATGGAAGGAAGAGCAGGCATTGAAAATATTTCTTTAAAGAGATTCTCATGAGTCGTAATATTTCAGCTCAGTTTTTTCTCCATCAAAAACCGCATAGCTGTTGTATTTTATCCAGTCACCTAAGTTAATATAACTGCTGCTATTGCTAAATTTAAAATCAAGGGGCAAATGCCTGTGCCCGAAAATAAAATAATCGATATGCTTTTTTTCAAGCATCTCTTTGGCATAAATGATCAGCCATTCTTTTTCTTCACCTAAAAAATGTTCATCGGTTTTGCCGGTTGCGGCCCGGCTTTTACGACTCATGTAATTTGCAAGTCCAATACCCAAATGCGGATGCAGTAAGCCAAAAAGCCATTGAGAAAAATTATTTCTAAAAACTTTTTTGATAAACTTATACCGGTGATCGCCCGGGCCTAATCCATCGCCATGACCGGTTAAGAATTTTTTTCCATTGAATTCAAATTCATGCGGCTCATGAAAAACCTCAACACCAAGTTCTTCTTCAAAATAGCCGCTCATCCACATATCATGATTTCCTACAAAAAATTTAATAATGATGCCATCATCAGCAAGTCCTGCGAGTTTGCCCAAAATTCTTACAAAACCTTTTGGGACAACTTTTTTGTATTCATACCAAAAATCAAAAAGATCACCGAGAATAAAAATGTATGCAGCATCTTCTTTGATTTCATTTAGAAAGGTAACGAGCCGCTTTTCCCGCACAAGGCTTGCTGCATGATCGGGAGCGCCAAGGTGAAAGTCAGACAGGAAATATATTTTTTTACCCGGAGCTATTTGCATGATTTTTCTAAGGGATTAAAATATTTGATCTGCTATTTGTGTTAGCCTGATATGACTTCCTTTTTACCGGCCTATTTCGTAACCAAATTTTTTTAAAAGTCTGATTAGTTCATTTGAGGATATGTCCCGGGGAAGCCTCATACAGCAATTACTTCCTCCTTTATCATGTGCAGACGAATTAGGCTGGGTTTTTTATCTTTATCAAAATGACATTCGACTGCTTCTTTAATGTTTCTTTTTATTTCGTCCAGGGTATCGCCTTCAGTTAAAATACTTTCCCCTATTGCCCGAGCAGTGTAGCCGCCTTCTAATGCTTCTTCTATCAGAAAAATAATTTCAGTCATTTCAGGATTTTTATTTTTAATAAAGTTAAAACAACATGGCTACAAAATTATTCTTTCACCGGCTTATCAATTAAAAAAAGATATACCTCCTTGGGGCCATGCACGCCCACCACCAACGTTTTTTCAATATCTGCGGTGCGGCTCGGCCCTGCTGCAAAAGTTATAAAGGAAGGAATTTTATCGTTGTATTTAGTTCTCAATAATTTAAGAGCATCTTTTGTATCGTAAACAAGTTGATCGGTGTAGGCAATGCAAATGTGAACAGGTGCATACACACTTACTGTACGTCCACTCTGTTGTGCAGACGTCATAGCGATCGCGCCTGTACGGGCAACAAGAAATTCACAACTTGTAACTGAAGCATCACAATCCACCAATGCCGTACCACTATCGAAAACACCTTTACCGGAAAATTTTTTTAGCAATTCTGTTTCAGTGCAATAGAGTTTTGTCCATTTCTTTTCGGCAGCAAGCTTCATAAGCTGCAATTTCATATCAGTTTCACTTACACAAAAAGCAAAGTTGCCCAACAGCTTCGTAAATTCTTCAGCGAAAATAAATTCCAGTTCATCCTTTTGCGGAGTAAATAAAGAATTAATCCCTTCACTTTTCGGAAAAGGCAAAGGCACCGGATTACTCAATGCCTCTCTTATCTTTTTTAAAATTTTCTCTTTTGAAGATGAAACCTTCATTGGTTATCTATGCTTTGGTATCAACTATTATTCCTTCCATTATCGGCGGATCAATAACGGCTTCTTTGGGATTGTCCACAAAATCCAACGCCTTTTTTTCTTCGTACGGGCGTTTACCAATTAAAGCCTCTACATCACTTTGAAATAATACCTCTCTTTTCAATAACTCTTTTGCCAAAATTTCTACTTCATTTTTTCTTTCCGTCAGTAATTTCTTAGTGCGCTCAAATGCCTGGTCAATCAGTTTTCTTACTTCTTCATCAATCATTTTACCCGTCTCTTCACTAAAAGGTTTTACAAAAGTGTTTTCCTGTTGCGGGTCGTGATAACTAACGTTCCCTACTTTTTCATTCATACCATATACGGTAACCATTGCGTAAGCCATTTTTGTAATTTGCTGAAGATCGTTGCTGGCGCCGGTTGATATTTTGCCAAAGAAAATTGTTTCGGCAGCTCTTCCGCCGAGCGTCATACAAATTTGGTCAAGCAACTGCTCAGTATTGTACAAATATTGTTCTTTGGGCGTGTATTGCGCATAACCAAGTGCCGCTGTTCCTCTTGGTACAATAGTAACTTTTAAGAGTGGATAAGCATGCTCGAGAAACCATCCACAAATAGCATGGCCTGCTTCGTGATAAGCAATGATTTCCTTTTCTTCAGGTAAAATAATTTTATTCTTTTTCTCTAAGCCGCCAATAACCCTGTCAATAGCATCCTGGAAATCAGACATATCAACGGCCTCTTTATTTTTACGGGCAGCTATAAGAGCGGCCTCGTTACAAACGTTGGCAATATCAGCGCCGGCAAACCCTGGTGTTTGCTCGGCAAGTTTGTGTACATCTAGTGTTTGAGAAATTTTTATCGGTAACAAATGCACTTTAAAAATTGCTTCACGGCCAACGAGGTCGGGACGATCAATAGTTATTTGCCTGTCAAACCTTCCTGGTCTTAATAAGGCATTATCCAATACATCAGGCCTGTTTGTTGCTGCCAAAATTATAATGCCAAGGTCCGTACCGAATCCATCCATTTCTACGAGCAACTGATTGAGCGTGTTTTCTCTTTCATCATTACTCATCATCATATTTTTTCCTCTTGCACGGCCAATAGCATCTATCTCATCAATGAATATTATGCAGGGAGCTTTTTCTCTTGCCTGCTTAAAAAGATCTCGTACACGGCTGGCACCTACACCCACAAACATTTCAACAAAGTCACTTCCGCTAAGGCTAAAGAAAGGAACCTGCGCCTCGCCAGCCATCGCTTTAGCCA
>JBBPZF010000703.1:0-2234 GCA_038199105.1 Chitinophagales bacterium
CGGTTTCAGAAATAAGAGAACCACGGGTACTTGTTTCCATAATTGAATGCGCAGAAACATTAGGTATCCTGGGAAAAACAATTTTATTTGAAAGAGAAGAACATTTTCTTTCATCATTTCCGGTCAAAGATATTTCGGAGTTGGTTTTAAAAGATATTAAACGGGCTCTGACAAATAAAACTTCAGAGACTATTAATTACAATACAGCTGCAGGATCAATAAAAATTTTTATTGAGGTAATTGTTCCTTCAATAAATCTCATTATTTATGGGAGCAATTATGATATTCTTCCTGCTGCAAATATTGGGAGAGAACTTGGCTGGAATGTGACAGTAGTGATGAATATTGCGAAGGCAAACAAATTATTAATAGAAACAGCAACGAAGATAATTGATAGTAAAAGTGATCAGGAACCTGCAATTGATAATTACAGCGCCATAGTGTTGATGGCGCATGATTATAAAACTGACCTTAATAACTTAAATAAGGTTTTACAAACTGAAGCTTCTTATATTGGGTTACTCGGACCCCGCAAAAGAAGTGAGAAAATGTTTGCCGAACTATTAAACGAAAATATTAAGCTTTCAGAACACTGTATGGAAAGGATTTATGCACCGTGCGGCTTAGATATTGGTGCCACAAATCCCGAAGAGATTGCCCTTTCAATTACAGCAGAAATTCGTGCTCATTTTGCGGAACGAAAAGGAATGTCTTTAAAATTCAGGCAGGGAACAATTTACAATGACTAATGAAATTTGAGTAGCATTAAAATTATGAAAGATCAATTTTTATGATGAGTGCAATAGTTTTAGCTGCAGGATTATCAACAAGAATGGGAGAGGTAAACAAGTTATTGCTTCCCTTTAAAGATAAAACAGTTATAGTTTCTGTTGTTGACAATATTATTAATTCAGGCGTTGAAGAAGTGATTGTAGTAACAGGCTATGATGCTGAAAAGGTGCAAAATCTTTTGAAACATTTAGACACTAAAATTATTTATAATGAGAATTTTAAAAATGGTATGACGTCTTCAATTCAAAAAGGTGTTTCAATTGCAAAAGGTGACAGTTATATGATTTGTTTAGGCGACATGCCGTTCATTACGAATGGGGAATATTTGCACATCAGAACTTCTTTTGAAAACCACAGGCAATCGAATGAAGCTTGTATTTGTGTTGCAACATATAAAAATAAAAAGGGTAACCCGGTAATTTTTTCATCTTTCTATAAAAATGAAATATTGAAACAAAGCAAAACGGAAGGCTGTAAAGAAATAATTTTATCGAATAAACAAAATGTTTATAATGTGAAAATGAATACTTCAAATATCTTAAGAGATATAGATACCAGTGATGATTATAACCAAGCCTCAATTTTATAAATCATTATAATAGCTATCCCAATTATTTTTTTGATTAAAGTAATAAATAATACGAAATTTAATTTTTAATAAACCACATATATATGTCTGAGGAAAATGTTTGTGATAAAGATGATAGAACATCTTTACATCATGCCCGAAGAAAATTTTTAAAACAATCATCGGCAATAACAGCCCTTGCATTAGCGCCACCCTCTTTAATAAATGCGGCAGGAAATAATTTAGATGAGAAAGCTTCAGCACTTTTTGAAAAGCAATCTTTAAAAATTGAAGTGAATGGAATAGAGCATCAGCTTTCTGTAGAGCCACGTGTTACATTGCTAGATCTGTTGCGTGAACAATTGCATCTCACGGGTTCAAAAAAAGGATGCGATTATGGGCAATGCGGCGCCTGCACAGTTCATGTGAATGGAAAAAGAGTTTTATCCTGTTTAAGTTTGGTAATAATGCAGGACGGAAAGAAAGTAACAACTATAGAAGGTTTGGCAAATGGAGATACACTTCATCCCATGCAGCAGGCCTTTATAAAACATGATGGATTTCAGTGTGGATATTGTACTCCCGGGCAAATCATGTCGGCTGTAGCATGTGTTAAGGAAGGTCATGCAAATAGTGAAGATGATATTCGCCAATATATGAGTGGTAACATTTGCCGTTGCGGCGCTTATCCAAATATTGTTGATGCAATTATGGAAGTAAAACAAAAGGAGGAACACTATGATCAACTTTGATTATGTAAGACCCTCAACACAAAAAGCCGCCATCGAAGCATTGAACAAAGATGCTACCTCGCAATTTATTGCAGGAGGAACTAACCTTGTTGATCTGATGAAAAGAGGTGTTACTGCTCCTC
>JBBPZF010000704.1:0-2414 GCA_038199105.1 Chitinophagales bacterium
CATTACGACGACATTCACCTTTACAAGAAAATTATTTTTTATTAAAAGATGGATGTTATCGAATACCCTGGAAAACTGGTTGCGCCTTGTAATGAGGTTAAATTTCTCCGGCTGTAACGTGTCAAGGCTAATGTTGAGCGAATGAACATTTGCCTCTTTTAATACATCAACAAAATCGTGTAGCCGGGTAGCGTTAGTAGTAAGCGTAAGCTTCACCGGGAGCTTTGATAAACGAAGTATGATTTCCTCAGCACCTTTGCGCACAAGTGGTTCGCCGCCCGTAAGCCTGATTTTGTTTACGCCCAGTTCAACAAATATTTTTGCTATGGCTTCTATTTCATCCACCTGCATTAAGCTCGCAGGAGGTGTAAATGTATAATCCTCTTCCGGCATACAATAGAAACAACGCAGGTTGCAATTGTCTGTTAATGAAATACGCAAATAATCGTGAACTCTATTGTAGGTATCTGTTATCGTCATTTTTTATTTGGGTTGATTTTTACCAGGACCACAATTAGTTCTATCAAAGTTAGCCTGAATAAAACAAATCCTTTTGCAGTTAAATTTCCCGGCCTGTTTACTTGCACATATTCTCATTCAAAGTGACAGTATTTTCATGTTAATAGTTATTCACCATGCTGGGATTTTGAAATAAAAATAATTTGCCGTCAGAATTTTTTTTTTATAACACCTACTTTGAGATCCTCTCTTTTATATTTGTAAAAAATACTAAGTGCAATTACCCCGTGACAACAATTGAAAATTAAATAAGAGTAAAACCCCAATTGTAAAGATTGACAAATCACTTGAAAAATTAAGGGGCAAAAATCTGTTTCCCCAAAAACTTGCAAAAGCTAATGAAGTAATTGCAAAGGTTGGGCTTCCCAAAAAATAAATTTAGAAGTACGCCGGATTTGGTATTTGAGTTACCTTATAAAGATGTTACCTCATTTCCTAAATTCATATTCATTCTTAATTTCTTTCATGAATAGGTGCTTGCCGAAGACGCAAATAACCACCCTCTCTCTTAGACAATACAGCTTTTATTTCCGCCAGTAATGATAAAGCTATTTCTTCCGGGCTAAGAGCGCCGATATCAAGCCCGGCGGGCGCATATATCCTTTCCATGTCTTCCTGTCTAATTAATATATTTTCCTCTTCCAGCTCTTTGAATATTTTTTCTGACCTCACTCTCGGCCCCAGCATGGCAATGTATGGCGTCGCTGTTTTTAACGCTTTAGGCAAATTTGTCTTATCCGTTTTATAATCATGTGACATCAGTACAATTGCAGTAAGATTGTCAAAAGGTATATCCATAAAGTTTTCTGCTGCTAAAACAGCGTGAGTAGTTTTTGCTAAGTCAACACCTATTTTTAGTGGATTAGAAACGATGGTTACCCGCCAGCCCATTTCTTTTGCAAGCCTTGCAGTTGGATAAACATCGTATTGATGGCCCATTAAAACCAGATGAACTTCCGGCAATAATATTTCCACGAAAACGGAAAGTTTTTTTTCGTTTGAAAGTTCAAAATCAAAAGGTGCTGATTTACTTTTTTCTACTTGTTGATTTATTTTTTCAATCAATTGCTTTTCAAAACCAGGGTTATTAAAAACGGCTAAGCTTTTTGCGTCTTCATATTTTATCACTTCACCGCCTTGTATATTTTTCCAATCTCCTTCGATACTTGTTATGGTAAGCAGGATGTGCAATTGACGGTTCATCTCTATGCTAGACTTTAAAATCTCTACGGGGTTTTTTTTATTTTCAAAATCAAGAGGTGTAAATAACACGTCAATGATGCCGTTGCAACCTAAGCCTACACCAATCTGGTGCGCATCATCTTCTGTAGTGTCATAGGTGACTAATGAAGAGACTGATTTTGTGATCGCCATTCTTGCCCGCTTCAAAGCATCGCCTTCGAGACAGCCGCCACTGATGCCGCCCACCCATACACCATCATCCATTACGAGCATCCGTGCGCCGGTGCGCCGGTAGGAAGAACCTTCAACCTTTACTACGGTAGCCAGAGCCGCCTGTGTAGTTGCTTTATTTAGTTTATCGTAAGCATTTATTATTGCTTTAATTTCTTTCATTCTGGCTAAACATTTTTTTATCTTTCACAAAGAATACTAAAAAATTCTTTTATGCAATTTACATCACTTCAAAAGTTATGCTACTTATCAGCCAAATAACACTTTGGTATTTTACAGTCATATTCTAAAGCAGTAAATAATAGAGGCTATCCGGCTTAATAGTTTCTGCTAAATTCATTTGCCTTTAATACCCTCAAAAAATTACCACCTAAAATTTTATAAACATCTTTTTTGCTATAACCTTTTTCAACCAATGCTTTTGTAATTAACGGGTAAGAAGTAACATCATCTAATTGCTGCGGGGTAAGGTTAATTCCATC
>JBBPZF010000705.1:0-2118 GCA_038199105.1 Chitinophagales bacterium
GAGAAAATTTGAGGACACTAAAAATCAGCTTACAAAAATTCTTAGTTCATTGTTTCCAGATGAAAATCTCCAGGAACGTACAGAAAACTTTATGCTCTATTATGCAAAATGGGGAGATGATTTTTTAGATACACTTTACAAAAACTCATTAACGCTTGACCAGGAATTTTGCGTGATAACAGAAAAAGAAGATTAGCATTTACTTCTATCGCAACAAACTAAACTTCATCAGGACATCCCCGATTTTTTTAATCATCGTATTAAAATACTTGTTCCTTTTTGAAAAACTTTTTTGCCAGTATCATGATGTATGTATCTCAGCATCCACACATATACGCCTGTGTCCTGCGGTTCACCTTTTATCATTCCATCCCATTTGGCCGTCCAGTCATTAGTATGAAATACTAAATTTCCCCGGCGATCGTACACCCTGAAATCGAGGTTATCAGCTTTGAATGCATTCAACGGAAAGAGATAGTCGTTGAGGCCATCACCATTAGGGGTAAACGCACTTGGAACAGCAATGTAGCAGGATTTTAAAACTTTCATGCTATTAAAAGCAGTATCAAAACAACCAATATTATTTTGTATCACAAGGCGAATGTTATACGTTTTCTCTGCAAATAATACCGGGTAATGCTCTGGCAAAGGAGTTTGTAAATTGCTTTCAGTACCATTACCTAAGTCCCAATTATAGGACACAATATTTCCAATACTTTTATTTACGAACGTTGCCGGATCTTCAGGGCATATTATATTGGTTACTTCAAAAGCAGCTTTCAGTTCATTACCTAACGCAATTATTTGAGTAGCAGTATCAGCGCAAAGCCCATTGGATACTGACAGTACAATGCTTTTAGGACTAAAGGTGTTGAAAATAACGACTGGATTTTGTTTTGTACTGTTGCCAGCGTAATCTAGACTCCATGACCAACTGTTTACCCCGTTAGCGCCACTATGAGAAAAAGAAATTGTATCAGCTGTGCATCCTGCAAATATATGATAGCTGAAAGAAGCCGATACAGTGTCTTTTAATGTAAAATTTAAAACTGAACCAACAGGAGTTTCCTGGCCGCATTCATCAATAAGCGTATTGCCATCGCTTCCACGTAATAATTTTAACTGATAATTTCCACCTTTCACTATTGGTCCTGCTAAATTTAAAATGATCTCTTTCGTTAATCCATTTACACAATTACCTGCGGCACCGCTCACAGTAACTGCTGGCGATCCGGTAATTGCAAAATCGCTTCCATCAACAGCAATAGATGAGCACAGAATATTTTTTTTGAAAATTAATTGTAAAAATTTTGGTGCACATGCGAGCTTTGTAAGGCTGTCCATTGCTGTGGGTTGAATAGGAGAAACCTGGAATGGAATTGTGTTACCGGGCGGAATATTTCTATCACAATTATCGAGCAGTGTATTTCCATCAGCACCGTTATTAATCATTACTGTATAATTTCCTGGCGATAACGGTTTATTAAGTTTAAGTTTCAAAGTGTCCATATCAAAACTAACCGCACAGCTATTGCTGGTTGCTGAAATAATTGTTGAGTTGCCGGTGGAAATAGTAAAATCGCTTCCATCAGATGCAAGACTGGCACACTTCATTTTCTTATTAAGTACCACGGTAATTTCAGATGCATCACAGGAAGCACTTGCACTCTTTAAATCGGGCAATATCGGATCTGTTATAACCGCGGTGCCACCGCCGAAAGATAAAGTGTATCCATTTTGAGAAGGCGTGAAAGTAGTAAAATGGCTCACCAATAAAATATAGTTGTGCCCTATTTTTAATGTAGGTGTCTTGCTGAATGTGGGATAGGCCGGGCCTGCGCAATCCTGTAATGAAGAGCCCGAAGCATTAGTACCGGTAATTCCGGTATTGCCTGACCAGTTGCATGCTACAAACAATGAGACGTCTGTGTAAACATCATTCGGATCATGCCCGGTGATGTCAAATATCTGCCAGTCATAATCATCATTGAGATCAGATGGCGTTATTTTAAATGCTAACGTGCCGGGAGTGTAACAAGTGAATTTATACCAGAAGGGATTTAAGTCTTTCAGCCCATCCCTGCTGCATGGGCCGGGAATATCTCTGCCACCGCAATA
>JBBPZF010000706.1:0-4831 GCA_038199105.1 Chitinophagales bacterium
GAAATTTATTGCATTCAAAACTTCCTGATGAAGTACTACTGGTGCTGGGCTCATAACTAATCTATTATTGATAAGCTGGCATAAAGTGCCTTCAGGAAGGCTTTCCCAAACTTCAAGTATTGTTCTCGGCGGATGTATTAGTGTTTCTGGCATAAATAATTTTGTATTAAAACACAATCTCTGCATTTAGCAAAACAGACCTGAATTTGCCATTTGAATTTTCCTGTTCTTCGTATTCACCATCAACCAAATAAAAGGAAGTGACCGATTTTGAATCAGGCTCTATAACAAAGTATTCCTGTACACCATATTTTTCATATAAAAATTTTTTGTCCTCGAAATCAATTGAAATGCTTGAAGTGGATAGAAGTTCAATTATTAAATCAGGTGCACCAAATACACCTTTAGCAAGAATCTTATTTTTATTTTCATTTCTAATAAATAAAATATCCGGCTGAACTATATTTTGTTTTGATAAGTGTACATCGTACGGCGCAGCAAACACTTCTCCCATTCTTTTTTTTCTCAGATGAAGAACTATTTCCACATAAATTGCACCTGATATGACCTGGTGAATGGTTATTGGCGCTGGGCTCATAACTAATTTATCATTTATAAGTTGACACAAAGTTCCCTCCGGCAGGCTTTCCCACACTTCCAATATTGTTCTCGGCGGATGTATTAATGTTTCAGGCATATCTAAAATTACAAAAATTAATCCTTCTTCACTCCTATCACCGGTAGCTGCTTCTCTCTTATAAGCGTATTGAATTTTGGAACATCTACATTCATTATTGCCTTTAATTTATTTAACTCAGCATCAGCTTTTACTGATAAGAAAGAATAGGCATCTTTTACCTGTTGCGTAGGCGGGTAATTGCCTGATGCCGCATAATCATACAACCCTGATATCTGATCATTCAATCTTATCGGGTAATTCAAAACATCCTGGCCGCTTTTTGCTTTTGTCTGGTAAAGCGCTTCCTCAATTTTTGTCATGCCATTGTTTATCGAGTCTGCCATGGCTTTGATGGCGCCCGCAGTATCGCTTCCCTGCCTGGCCATGAAATCATTTATTTGTTTTCTTATCTCTCTTATGTTTTTTATTCCTTTTTGAATTTCAGAAAATTTATCTCTTACCTGTACTAGAAAAGCAAACTGGTCTTCATATTCCTGCTGCGTCTCTTTATAATTTGGATTTGCTTTTATATTCGCTTCAGTTTCTACACTGTCTTTATTATTCTCAATGATGCGTATATAATATTTACCGGGAATAGCTTTTGGCCCTGGCACCGGCCCGTTCCATAATATCATTCCTTCTATTTTTTCTGAAGGAGCGTAGTCCATGTTCCACACAAATTGATTCATGCCTTTTGTAACGTCTATTTTAGCCGTATCACCGGATGGTTTTGTGCTGTAAGTGCTGATCACTTTTTTATTATCATCCAATACTAAAATTTTTACAAGCCCGCTGTCTGCTATGTTTTTTATGAAGTAATTTATAACAACACCGTTTGGAGGATTTATCCCGGCGTTTTTTACTTTGAGATCTTGTGATCCTCGCATTTTCCAGGTATCTTCTGTCGGGAAAATATAAATACTATCCTGAGAGATATCCTTATCAATATTCTGAACCACATTCAAATCATCTAATATCCAAAATGCCCTTCCCTGCGTAGCTACTATTAAATCATTGTTTTTTATTGTGAGATCTGTGATGGGAACAAATGGCAGGTTAAGTTGAAAAGGCTTCCAGTTTTGTCCATAGTCATAACTAATATACATGCCGTATTCAGTGCCGCAGTACAAAAGACCGGGCTTTTTTTTATCCGCACGAAGACAACGGGTAAAATGCGTGGGTGCTATACCGTTAGTTATCTTGCTCCATGTTATTCCATAATCATTTGTCACAAAAATATAAGGCGTATAATCATCACTTTTATATTTTGTTCCTACAAAATAGGCGGTACCTTTTTTAAACGGATCGGCCTCCACGCAATTCCACAGCATCCATTTGCCGGCGGCTGCCGGTGTCACATTATCCCAATGGGCGCCACCGTCTTTGCTTATATTGATAAGGCCATCATCGCTGCCTGTCCATAATAGATCTTTTTCAAGCGGAGATTCCATGGCAGTAAAAATGGTAGAATAAACCTCCGCGCCTGTATTATCCTGCGTGATAGGGCCGCCGCTGGATTTCTGTTTGCTCTTATCATTGGTGGTAAGATCGGGGCTTAAGGCAGTCCACGTGGCGCCTTCATTTTCTGTTGCGAATAATACATTTCCACCTGCATATAATTTCTTAGGGTTATTTGGCGAAAAGAAGATAGGAAAGTTCCATTGAAAACGATATTTGGATACGTCAGCGCCATTGCCTAAATCATATACCGGCCATACGCTTACCGCACGATTCTCGCCTGTTTTATGATCGTAGCGGGAAATGAAGCCCCCATAGTTTCCCCCATAAACAATATCAGGATTTGTTGGGTCAGCAACTACGTAGCCACTTTCGAAACCGGCGGTAGGCGTCCAGTCGCTTTGGTCAATATCGTTTCCTTCTGTCCTGGATAAAATACGAACAGTTGAATTATCCTGTTGCGCACCCAACACTCTATATGGAAAATGATTGTCGGTCGAAACGCGGTAGAACTGAGCAGTTGGTTGATTTTGATAAGTACTCCAGTTTTCTCCGGCATCAAAACTTACCTGCCCTCCACCATCATCCGCTACTATCATGCGCTCTGCATTTTCCGGATCAATCCATAAATCATGATGATCGCCATGCGGCGTATTTATTTCTTTAAAAGTTTTTCCGCCATCTCCACTGCGATACATGTTTACGTTTAATGCATAAATGATGTCTGCATTTTTTGGGTCAGCATATATTTTACTAAAGTACCATGCACGCTGCCTTATATTGGGGTCGGTACTTACGTTTGCCCACGTTTCTCCTCCATCATCGCTGCGCAGTAAGCCTCCTTTCTCTGACTCTACCAACGCAAATACTCTTTCAGGATTTACTTTTGATACAGCAATGCCGATATTGCCAATGGTGGTTTTACCCGGAAATCCTTTTTTGTCATTTAGCTTCATCCAATGGTCGCCGCCGTCTGTGCTCTTCCACAAAGCGCTACCCTTACCTCCACTTTCAAGACTGTATGGTGTGCGTTTAATCGTCCATGTAGATGCATACAACACAGAAGGATTATCGGGCTCCATTACTAACTCTGCACCCCCGCTGGTATCGTCGCTAAATAAAACCCGTTTCCAGTTTTTACCACCATCTATAGTTTTATAAATTCCACGTTCGTCAGAAGGGCCAAATAAATGGCCGAGAGCAGCTACCCATACAATATCAGGGTTTGTGGGATGGATTACTATTCGCATGATGTGTCTTGAATTATCGAGGCCAATATGTTTCCAGCTACGCCCTTCATCATCACTTCGCCACATACCATGACCTTCACTAACGTTGCCGCGTAACGTTGTTTCACCTTCACCCGCATATACTACGGAGGAGTTGGAAGGCGCTACTGCTACACTTCCGATAGAGCCTCCAAAATATTTATCGGAAACATTCTTCCAGTTGCTTCCACCATCTTTTGTTTTCCATACACCACCTCCCGTGGCTGCAAAATAAAAAGTGTTTTTGTCCTTGTAATCACCTGCTACACCTCCGCTTCTTCCGCCACGAAAGGGGCCGATCAGCCTGTATTTTGTTTTCGATAATAACATGCTGTCGGTTATACCTGCATCAGCAGAAGTCATTTTTTTCTTTTGAGCAAAAGAAGAAATAGCAAACAAACAGGCGGGGAGAAAGAATAAAAAATTTTTCATGAATAGCGTTTGGGTTTAATCATACGAATTTACTTAAAGCAACTTTTATGGATTTTTTTATTTAAAATATCTCATACAATTTTTTTTGCTGTTATAAAAAAAGCCCGCCCTTCTCAAGGCAGGCTGTATTTACTTTTCAAAATAAATACTAAAAAATTACCAGTTACTCAATCTTATCCCGATGTTATAAGGCATATAATTAAGTCCGTTTTTAAAGATGGAATTCGGGCTGTATGAACCATACAAATGAGCAGGGCCAAGGCCAAGTTCAGCTATATAAGAAAACTTCCATTTTTCTAAATCATAATCTCCGCGATTTTTTTGTTTGCCTCTTTCATCACTTTTCTGTTTGTTCCTGCTGCTGTAAAGATAGCCCGCACTTACACCTGCGCTCAGGCTTATTCCTTTTGAAGAACTGTTTGGGTTTGTGCGGAAATTGAGCATAAAAGGTATGGTAGCGTAATCTGCTGCCAGCTTATTTTTTGAAAAACTTATGGAGTCTTTAAAAATAAATGGATGGGCGATGTTTTGAGCAGAGTTGTAAGGATTTGCCCCACCTTCATTCAGGCTAACGGCCGATTTAAAACGATAATTATTCAACTCTATACCGAGGCCGTATTTGAGGTTTACATAATGCTTTATTAAATTAAGCCGCTGCATAAAAAACCAGATGTTTACATTAACTGATTTTATTGTTTTTAGTTTAAAATCGTTTTCACCTAATGCTGCCACGCCAGGCCTGTTGCTATTAATAATGTAGCCATCTGATGTGGCTGTAGCGTAATTTGTTTTATCTGTCCAGTTGGCAAAGCCGAGGTCAACAATAAACGAGGCGGTGCTTATGTTTGAATTGGTTTGCCTGCGCCTGTTTCCGAGCGTTACCGTTACCCGTTTTGTATGCGATGTGTCTCCTTTTTTTAAGATGATCATGCCGCCTATTCGTATGGTGTCATTTTGCTTGCGTACTACTATTGAATCTTCCTGGGCGAAAGAA
>JBBPZF010000707.1:0-6188 GCA_038199105.1 Chitinophagales bacterium
CGATATTGCTTATAAGGTGTAATTACCGGCCAGCAAAACAGCATTCCAGCGATTACCAAGCTTAGCATGTGCAGGTCCATTAAAATATTCATGGAGGCTGACGCCTGCATTCCATTCATGGAAACCAATTGATGAAAGATGTAAGGAATATGCCAAATCCACATAATACCTACTCCAATGATCCAGCTTAATAAAGGTGCCCGGTGGATTTTTTTCGAAAGAAATAAAAATTGATTCTTAAACTTATTTTCTACAGGTAAAGCCGCAACGAGCAATGGCGCTGCAATCAACAGCAACAACACATGCGACAACATGTGGGCACTGAACAAATAATTTTCTCCTACATAATGCAATGGCGAGGCGATACAAATAATTATCAAACCAAACCCCGAAAGAAAATATAAAGACTGTGTCTTGAGGCGGAAATTAATGGTGTATAGATATGCAAACACTAAAAGCAGCAAAAAAGTTATGGTGCTCAAGTTAAAACTCCAGTAAGAAAATATTGAACGCATAATTTTTTGTTTAGATCTTAGTAAAATAGGGCAACACGTATACCACCGTAAAAACAAAAACCCATACAATGTCCACGAAGTGCCAGTAGATACCCACTGTTCCGATTACGTTAGAAGATGAATTATTAAAATCGCCAACGAAAACCATAATAAGAATGATGGATAAAATAATTAAGCCAATAAACACATGAAGCCCGTGAAAGCCTGTGAGCGCGTAGAAGCTGGTACCAAAAACACTTCCGCTTAGGGTGATATTTTCATTTATCAGTCTTATGTATTCTTTGCCCTGTCCGAATAAAAATATAGCACCAAGTAAAATCGTAATCACCAGCCATATTTTTAAGCTCTTAATATTTCCGTTCTTGTATTTCTTTTCTGCCATCCAGAAAGTAAAGCTACTACTGAACAAAAAGAGCGTGAATATGCCTGTCGTTTTTATATCGAGCTTGCTTACTTCATACGGCTCAAACCCTGAATTGTAAGCCATGTACACAAAAGCCATTATCAGTGAAACGAAAAACATTGCTTCCGTGCCAACCACCAGTTTCATCATTGTTTTATTCATAATAAATTTTATTCGTCTTCGCTACCCGGATGTTTCCAGTCGTACAAAGGGCGCCGGCCGTGCACTACAGGCAGTTCATCAAAGTTTTTTAATTCGGGTGGCGAAGAAGTTGCCCACTCAAGTGTGTATGCATCCCATGGATCATCACCTGCAGTCTTTCCGCTTTTTATACTTTTATAAATTAAATACACCAATACCAAACTGGAAGCGCCCATCAAGAAAGCACCGCTCGTTGATATAAAATTTAATACGCCATACCACGGAAGGTCAGGATAAGTAAACACTCTGCGTGGCATACCGATCATCCCGAGTACATGTTGCACTAAAAAAGTTGTATTAAACCCGATCACAAATAACCAGAAGAACCACTTCCCTAATTTTTCATCAAGCATTTTGCCAGACATTTTCGGAAACCAATAAAATAATCCTGCAAATAATCCAAAGACGGTCCCTCCAATAAATACATAATGAAGATGCGCCACTACATAATAAGTATCGGTGAGTTGCCAGTCAATGGGCACAATTGAAAAAGCAATTCCACTTAAGCCGCCGATCGTAAATTCGACAAGAAATGCCACAGCAAACATCATAGAAACGGTGAACTTTATTTTTCCTCCATACATCGTCGCGAGCCAGTTAAATATTTTTACACCGGTAGGAATACCTATAAGCATGCTGCTTGCAGCGAAGAATGAATCAACGGTAATGCCGAGACCTGTTGCAAACATGTGATGCACCCACACGCCAAATGCAAGCAACGCAATGGCCACAGAAGATGCAGCAACGAATGAATAACCAAAAATTGGTTTGCGTGAAAACACCTGGAACACTTCAGACAAAATGCCAAAAGGAGGAAGAATTACAATATAAACTTCGGGATGCCCGAATATCCAAAACAAGTGTTGCCACAATAATGCCGAGCCACCATTAGCGGTATTAAAAAAATGTGCATGGAACTGCCGGTCCAGCAACACCATAGCCAGCGCCGCATTCAGAGCCGGGAAGGCAGCAATCAGTAAAAAAGAATTCACCAGCACCATCCAAACAAACAAAGGAAGCTTATTTAATTTCATTCCCTTAATTCGCATATGCAGCACCGTTACCACGATGTTTATGGAAGTCGTCACACTCCCAATGCCGGCCAGCAAAAGCCCCATTGCATAATAATCAATACCGGGACTGCTGGAATAGTTTTTTTCATTGAGTGGTGCATAATTAAACCATCCGGCATCAGGAGCGCCGCCGGCAAGAAAGCTAAAATATAAAAGCAAGCCGCCAAAAAAAGTGATCCACAAACTAAAGTTGTTCATTCGTGGAAAAGCCATTTCATTAGCGCCAATCATTAAAGGAACAAAGTAAACAGAGAAGCCAAATATGGCTGGCATGGCAACCAAAAAAATCATGGTTGTACCATGCATGGTGAAGAATTGGTTATAAGTTTCCGGGCCCAAAAAATGCAGCATCGGCCACGCGAGTTGCGTGCGCATAAGCAATGCTTCGATGCCACCGATTATAAAGAAAAATAGTGAAACCGTTAGATACATTATACCGATCATCTTGTGATCTACAGATGATATCCATTGAAGCAAACCCTGGTCTGTGCTTACTCCCACGCCGGGGAAAGGAGATTTCGGTTCAGATATTTCAACTAATTCTTTCATATTTTTTTTGCCACGAATTGTACTAATTGCAAGAATAAAACCAATTAACTTATTACACCGATTAAATCAATTCCAATTTTTCTTTTACTTACAATCTTTATTTTAATGAATTAAGATAATACGCAATTGCCTGCACCGAATCTTTATCCAAAATAAAATCTGGCATGTGAGCACCGGGTTTTATTTCCTGCGGATGATTGATCCATTTATATAAATTGTCTTCATTGTTTTTCATAAGGCCGGTCAAAATTTCTTTTCGGCTACCGATGTGCGTTAGGTCAGGCCCTATCATTGCAGATGCAGCGGTGCCTTGTATTCTATGACAATTGCTGCAGGTTTTTTCCTGGAAGAGCCTCGCCCCGGCCATTGTAATTGTGTCTTGCGGAAGCATCGCATTCGAAGCATTTGCTGCAAGCCAGCTTTCAAAATCATTCTGCGTTTGTGCGACAACGTTAATTCGCATCCATGCATGCTCCGCTCCGCAAAACTCGCTGCAGGCGCCTATATAAGAGCCCGGCTTTTTTATATCAAGCCATAAATAATTATTTACATTGGGTATTAGGTCCATTTTATTCCCCAATTCAGGAACCCACCAATCATGAATAACATCTGCAGAACGCATTTCCATTAACAAGTGTTTGCCAACAGGCAGATGCACTTCGTTGGCAGTAATAACCCCCGAACCAGGATACTCAACTTCCCACCACCATTGATGCCCGGTAATAATTACATCCGGCTGCTGTGATGTATTTACAGGAGGAGCGATTTGCTTTTCAACATGAATTGTTTCGTAAAAAAAATAGGCAAGCAACAGCATTGGTACGCCAATCATCAGCGCTTCTATTTTTTTATTACCATGCATTTGCTTTGGTTCGCCGGTATCATCTTTTTTCTCCCGGTACTTTATACTTATATAGATAACCAGGAAAATAACCAGTAACAACATGGCCGCAGCGGCAATGTTGAAAGTATAAAAAAGGTTGTTTATTTTTTCAGCTTGAAAAGAGGCAGGGTTAGTTATGGATTGGAGGTAATAAGTTTTTAAAAAATATAAATGTTGTGTCTGCATTAAACGCAAAATTTGCTTTGGGTATAATTCTGAAAAGAATAAATAAATGTACTTAGTCTACATCACTATTAAAAAATTAATTTAAAGACCTCACCCCAACCCCTCTCCAAAAATGGAGAGGGACATGAAAGTTAGTATTAGCAGGAGTTTAATAAACTTGAATAATCTTTAAGCTGACAACATTTATTCATTTTCTATTTCTACTGAAAAATTTTTGTTCTCCCATTTGTCTGCTTCATTCCAGTAAAAAGTAAATTCTATTTTCTTGCTATCCTCCATTTTGGGTTTGATATCTGCAATAAAAATTCCAATACCCAGGTCTTTTGTTTCTATTGAATTTTCTGTTTCCCAATCGTCACAAGACCATTGAACCGTGGCTTTCACAGGTGTTTGTACCCGCAAAGTTTTTGCCTGGGAGATTTTTTGTATCTCCTGGGTAAAGCGCCAAACCTGGTAGGCGGGTTTTGTTTGTTTTGTTACATAACGTTCCTGCGTTTGCGTGGGCATATCAAAAACTTTTTTTGCACCGATGGAGGCACAGAGCTTTACATATTCGGCATGGGCCCATGTCAATGGCATCGCAGAACCTGAGTGTTCCCCAAAGAATAATTCTTTTTCAGGAATGTCGTCTGTATCCCAAATCTGTTCGGATAATAAACCGTTATTGGAAAAAGCATCCATTGCTTTTAATAATTTTTTTGCTTCCGGAATATTTCCGGCAGCGACCTCGTAATGCGCTCTTTCACCTGTGAGCAAAGGCCACGCCCGGCCTATGCCCGTGCCGTCATAAGCATCTCCATTTTCATGCTCACCATAGCCATCATTGTTATAGCGATGCCAGCACGGTCCATTCGGCGTGTCTACTTTTAGCATAGCATCTATCACTTTAACGGTGTTAAGAATCCTGGGATCATCTGCCGCCCTTAATCCGAACCTTACTAACGCCAACGCATCCACGCTTACGAGATCCGTTAACTTGGTTTTACCATTTCCTTTTTTATGATTCTTTAGATCAATATGCCTGTCACCCAATTCATCTGCAGAAATATGATGATAAGGATTGATCCTGATGTAATAACCTTCTACATCGTGTTTTTTTGCAAGAGGCGTGCCCGTCACGTACGTCCATTTTTCGATATTGTCATTCCATTCATCAGCCATTTCGCGGCAATAATTGGCAAGTTCTTTTTCATGATTCAACTCAGCCAGGTCAGCGCCTGCAAGCAATGCCGCGATAGATACCGAAATCGTAAAAGGCGAATAGCCCTTCTCTTCTTCCCACCTGTCCTGCTTGGTGTATGGGCCATTTTTTACTAAAAAAGAAATTGCTTTTTTTATACCCGGCCAATATCTTTTCATTCTATCTTCTTCCATCGCATTGCTGCGGTTGCAGCGTTCAATGATCAAAATCGGAAAGGCAGTCTGGTCCATTTGCAACCCTTTCCAATGCGGTGTTCCTTCCAACCACATATTCTGCGGCCAGCTTCCATCTGCTTTTTGCGTGGACATTAAATAATTTAAAATACGCATCGTATCATCATACGCTTTTAATGCAAGAAAGCCACCTGCGCTTTCTACTAAATCCCGTGGCCATACTACATGGTATCCTCCTTTGTCATCATCGCCTTTTGTTTCCCCCCACGGAATGGACAGGCTTGCAATGATGCCTCCGGGAAAAGTTCGTGCTTCATGCATGCGCATTACGGCAGCGCTTATTTTATAATTTTTTGCCTCAAGATGTCGCAGGCTATTTATCCATTTCTCCCACCCTTCAATGTAATTTTCTTTTAAAGAATCGAAGCCATCGAGCAGGCTGCTACGTGCATGATTCGACGCTTCATTTACATTTCTTCCGAAGGAAAGAGCCAATATAAATTCTGTGCTTTCCGATAAATCAATTTCAGCAGTTAATGCAATGTTTCCATTATCGGCTTGCATATATTCCCATTTCATTTCTTTATGCTTGTGCAGGTCGGTCCATCCATCAGAATGGCCAACATAACCAACAGAACGCTTCAGCCATTTGGATGTGCAGGCAAGAGCCAGACACAAGTCATCACTTTGCGCATACAACATCGGGACGCCTTTATACTCCCCCGTCCAGCCGGTGTTATTTTTGCCATGGTCATTTAAGTGAGGGGCCAATAAAACATACAGGCGGTATTTATCAGAAGGCTTTTTCTCCGCTTTGAAATTTATCTTTTGCAAGAGAGTATTACGAAAAGGATCAGCAATAATTTCTTTGGTTATTTCAAATTTTTTTTGCTGGCACGTGTTGATAATTTTATAAGCAGGAATACCAACCTTCATCATTTTTATAGCGTGATCACAATCTCTTTTTTCCTCAGAGAAAAAATCCGTTCCATCAGTGATAAGTA
>JBBPZF010000708.1:0-6289 GCA_038199105.1 Chitinophagales bacterium
GCATTTAGTAACTACGAGCTATGCGTATGACTATAATGATCCGGCTACATGGAATCTACCAAACATTGATTTTACACAAACACATTTTTATATTAATTCCCCTAACATAGAAAGTGTACTTTCTGCCGCCACACAAAATTATCTTTCCAGTTACCAGAAGCCAACGCTGAATGGTGAGTTCGGGCTCGGGCCATCCGGCTCTACACTTTCAGCAGAAGACCCTAATGGCATTCATATTCATAATGCCATTTGGGGCAGTTCATTCAGCGGCGCTATGGGTAGTGCAATGACGTGGTGGTGGGATGACTACATTAATCCGCAAAATTTATATTACCACTACAAGCCTTTAGCAGCGGTTACTTCATTGATTAAATTTAAAGATGACAATTATAAAAAAGTAACAACAAGTGTGAGTGGTGGAGGCGCTTCGGATGTTATTATAACACCGGGTGCTAATTATGGCGCAGCCACATCCTCTTCCTTTTCCATTGATGCCAACGGCAATTTAACCCCTGGAACAAATCAGTTAGGGCAATATTTGTTTGGAAGCGTTTACAATCCCAAATATCACAATCCGCCATCTTTTTCAGTTACCTACCCGGTAAGCGGCCAATTTATAGTAACCACAGGTTCAGCTATTGGAACATCGCCCCAAATAAATATTTATGTTGATGGCGTATCGCAATTAAATCAGGCTGCAACTGTTAACAAAACTTATACTGTAAACATTGCAGCAGGGGCACATGTAATAAAAGTAGATAACCTTGGTACAGACTGGACAACTATTTCAAACTATACATTTACAAATATTGGCTCGCCTGTTACCGCTTATGTTTTAAGATCAACCGATACCTATAAGGCGTCTGGTTGGGTTCTTAATTCAAAATATAACTGGCAATATTTACAAACTAATGGCATAGCGCCGCCTGTTGTTTCGGGAAGTAACCTGAGCATAACGGGGATGCATAACGGTACTTATACAGTGAAATATTATAGTCCCGCAACAGGAGCGCAGCTAAGCTCATCATCAGTGATTGTATCAGCCGGAACGCTTACACTTGCTTTGCCATCTATAGCCTGGGATATTGCTTTCATAGCCGTTGAAAATTCCGCACTTCCTATACGGCTGTCTTCCTTTACCGGCAACCGCTATATGAATGAAAATTATTTAAATATTGACATCGCGAACGCGGATAACGTGAAGAACATTTATATAGAAAGGTCAGGTGAAGGAATAAGCTTTAAGCCCTTGTCAATTGCAGGCGTGGATTGGAGTTCATTCCTCGGTAAACATCAGTATATTGATAAGGAGCCATTAAAGGGTAATAATTTTTATAGGTTAAAAATCGCTGATAAAGATGGCTCAGTTACCTACTCTTCGATAATAAAGCTGGTAAACAATCTCGTTAAATTTGGAGTGCGCCCCAATCCTGTAAATGAGGATATTATTTTGAGTATTGATGAAGGTATTTACCTCGCAAAAATTGTTGATCAAAGTGGAAGAATAGTATTAACTAAATCAATAAATGGTTCAGCTAATTCCGCCATTAAAATTCCTGTAAATAAATTATCCCGCGGTATATATTATCTGTCAGTGCAGGATAGCAAGGGCGATGTAATCGGGTATGAAAAAATATCAGTGATACATTAAGACACGTATATTAATTAGAAATTGCAAAAATAAAATATATGCGATTTGCTAATCAACGATAATAATTTTCCACAGGATATTTATATTTTATGATTGATGTAAACTTTTAAAAAACTATATAATGAAACTAAAAATCCTTTTGCTTGTTTTCCTTTTTTGCTGCGCAAAAATAAAAGCCCAAAAATATGAGGGGGGGGCCATGACCCCGCATATGGGTTGGAATAGCTGGAACACATTTCAAACAAATATCAGCGACTCATTAGTACGCGGAACCGCAGATATTATGATCTCTTCGGGTATGAAAGATGCAGGCTACACCTATCTTGTATTAGATGATGGATGGATGGCAATGGAACGAGACAGCAAAACCGGCGACCTTGTTCCTGATCCAAAAAAATTTCCTAACGGCATGAAAACATTAATTGATTATGTCCATTCCAAAGGTTTAAAATTTGGATTATACAATTGCGCCGGCACCAAAACGTGTGCAGGCTATCCCGGCACGAGAGGCTACGAATACCAGGATGCTAGATTTTATGCAGGCCTTGGAATTGATTATTTAAAATTTGACTGGTGCAACACCGATGGCATTAACGCTAAAGAAGCTTATACAACAATGAGCAAGGCATTGAAGGCAGCAGGCCGTCCGATAGTTTTCAGCCTTTGCGAATGGGGTAGTAACAAGCCCTGGCAATGGGCGGAAAACATAGGTCAGCTTTGGCGTACAACCGGCGATATTTCTGCAAAGTTTGATAGCTACATAGATCATGGCACGTGGAAGCAATTAGGCGTAATGCCGATAGTGGATCTGCAGGATACGCTGCGCAGGTATGCCGGGCCCGGCCATTGGAACGATCCTGATATGCTGGAAGTAGGTAACGGTATGAGCGTAAACGAAGACAAGTCGCATTTCTCTTTTTGGTGTATGCTGGCAGCGCCATTGATGGCAGGAAACGATATAAGGAAAATGTCAAAAGAAACGAATGCAATTCTTACAAATAAAGAAATGATCGCCGTGAACCAAGACCCTGCAGGCATAGAAGGTTTTAAGTACAGTGAAAAAGATAGCATGGAAGTTTGGGTAAAACCTTTAAGCACTGAAGAGTGGGCCGTGTTATTTTTAAACAGGTCTGCGAAACCAATGAAGATAAATTTCAACTGGAAAGATGAGCTTATAAAGGATACTATTTTTAATAAAGAATTGAATACCCAAAAGCAAATCTATAAGATCAGAAATTTGTGGGCTAAGGCCAGCAATGGCGATACGCAAAAACCTTTTACTGCCATGCTGCCTTCGCACGATGTGATTGTGCTAAGGTTATCAAAATGATGTTTTAGGAACACCGGCTCATGTTAGGGTTCCCGCCAACAGTGTTCCTTTCAGATGAGTTTGAAAGAAAGAATTTTTAGGGAGCACAGTTAAGTGTAGCACTTAAACACGAAAAAAATATTAACAGGATAGATTATTAAGAAGCTGTTTGCGGGACTGCCAGGCGATATATTTTATCCTGTAAGTCGCCGCAGGCCAATACGCCTTCTATGTTTGTTTTAACCACCCCGAAGCATTGATGAGGCCAGGCTAAAAATCAAAGAACTTACAGGAATTGAGCGGAGCAATACCCGTATAATAGCCTTTATGAAACGACATCAGTTTCGCTTTTTAAAAACGGGCATATCCCTGCAAAAGTAAACAACAAGGAACAAAAAAGCTGGGTCAATGACACACTGAAACCTGTGATAGAAGCAGCTTGTAACGAAGAAGTGCATCTCTTGTTTATGGATGCTGCTCACTTTATTTTACAACCATTTCTTTGTTGTTTATGGTGCATTAAACGGGTGTTTATCAAAGCATCGCCCGAGCGCAACCGCATCAATGTATTAGGAGTAGTAAATGCCATCACTAAAGAAATAACTACGATGACTAATACCGCTTATATTGATGCCCTTGCCATCGTGGAATTCCTACTTTAGGTTTGCATTATGGGAGTTTCAACACCTTCCAGCACTTCTCCAGCTGAGTCCTTCGGGGAAAATATTAATTAGCCTCTTTTTGAGGATTAATGTAGCTGTCTTTCTTTTTTTTAACTTTGATAAAATTAGATTTATGGAAAAATCAACGATTGTACCTTCTAAAAATGCAGGACAACAAACAGATTTTTTACCCTTGCATGGTACCGATTACGTGGAGTTTTATGTAGGTAATGCAAAGCAGGCTGCCCATTATTATAAAACCGCTTTTGGCTTTCAATCCCTTGCCTATGCCGGTCCTGAGACCGGCGTAAAGGATAGGGCAAGCTATGTACTCAGGCAAAATAAACTGACGTTCATACTCACGACTGCTTTAAAACAAAACAATGCAATAGCTGATCATGTACGCAAGCATGGAGACGGGGTAAAAATGATTGCTTTAAAAGTGGATGATGCTTCATCGGCGTGGGAAGAAACCACCGGCCGCGGCGCCAGAAGCTTTATGGAGCCGCTGCGTACAACAGATGAAGATGGCGAAATAGTAATGAGTGGCATACATATTTATGGAGAAACCGTGCATCTTTTTATTGAAAGAAAAAATTACAATGGTGTATTTATGCCGGGATACCGAAAGTGGGAGAGTAGTTATAATCCCGCAGCAACGGGCCTTTTATATGTTGACCATTGTGTAGGCAATGTAGGCTGGAACCAAATGAATAAATGGGTAAGTTTTTATGAGGAAGTGATGGGGTTTAAAAATATCTTAAGCTTTGATGATAAGGATATCTCTACGGAATACTCTGCGCTGATGAGCAAAGTAATGAGTAACGGTAACGGCTACGTGAAATTCCCGATAAATGAACCTGCCAAGGGAAAGAAAAAAAGCCAGGTAGAAGAATACCTTGATTTTTATGACGGCGAAGGCTGCCAGCATATAGCAATTGCTACGAATAATATTATAGAAACAGTCACAGCACTTCAGCAGCGCGGCGTCGAATTTTTAAAAATACCTGCAAGCTATTATTCTACCGTTTTAGAAAGGGTAGGGCATATTGATGAAGATCTGGCACCTTTGAGTAAATTAGGAATTTTAATAGATAAAGATGATGAAGGTTACCTGCTCCAGATATTTAGCAAGCCGGTAGAAGACAGGCCCACCTTATTTTTTGAAATAATACAACGCAAAGGAGCAAAGAGTTTTGGCAAGGGAAATTTTAAGGCGTTGTTTGAAGCCATCGAAAGAGAACAGCAGGAGAGGGGGAATTTATAGCCTCCCCTCCGAAGGAGTCCTTTGGACAACCCCTCCTCCTCAAAAGGAGTCCTGTGGACAAAGGAGTCCATTCGGACAGGGGAGGGGCTTTGATACCCTCTGAAGTTTTGAAAGCTCAATAGTTAGCAGATCCTTTATGATTTGAAGACCTCGAGAAAACTTTCCAAAAGTTCGTTAAGATATTTTCAGTCAAATTTTTTTCTCAATAAAAAAATTATTTTTACGTTCTTACATCGTAGCAAAGACATCAATGAGCAATAACTTTTCCAGATTTTTTGTAGGATTATTTTCTTTAATCATTTCGGCCAAGTCGTATGCACAGTATTCTTTTGTTGATGAGCAAAAATCTTCTGTAAAAATTTCCGCTGTTTTCAATAATAAAGAACAACTATTGAAAAAAGACTTTGAAGCAAAGGGCTTGCGATGGCCGGCAAACTTTGTTTATATCCGCAGCTTTAAATATGATTCACAACTTGAAGTTTGGGTAAAAAATACCGCTAAAGAAAAATACAAGCTTTTTAAAACTTATAAAGTCTGTATGCAGAGTGGCACGATGGGGCCTAAAAGATTGCAGGGTGATTACCAGGTGCCGGAAGGATTTTATTATATTAATGAATTTAATCCGCGAAGTAATTATCATCTTTCATTAGGGCTAAATTATCCGAATGCTTCAGATCAGATTTTGAGTGATTCGCTTCGGCCGGGTGGCGATATTTATATTCACGGAAGTTGCGTTTCCGTTGGGTGCATACCTGTTACAGATGATGAAATAGAGGAGTTATATATTATTACAAGCTACGCCAAGGCAAATGGGGAAGACTTTATCCCCGTGCATGTATTCCCGATAAGATATGATCAAAAAAAGTCTGTGGAATATTTTAATAACGCCGCGAAATATAATCCTTCTCTTCAAAAATTTGCCCTTCAGTTAAAGGAAGCCTATGATAAATTTGATGAAACCAAACAAGTGCCCCTTATCTTAATTGATCGCAAAGGAGATTATATTATTGATTAACTTCCCTCATAAGCAGTTGGATGGTTTCCTTGGTTTTTTGCTGCAGCACAATTTCTTTATTCGCTGATAATTTTTCCACGAACTCGCCGGTGTAATGCCTTATAGTAAGGAGCGTAAGAAGTTTCTCCAGGAGCACATCAAACATTTCATCACATTTTAAAGCTGCACTTTCAATTTTTTCAACTACATCATCCGCACATACATACAAGCTGATGGCGGCATTCTGCGTAAGATTTGGTTTTATTTTCACCTGCTCAAGTATTTCATTTAAAGTGTTGGAAGGCTGGCCTTCTACAAAAGAAAAATCTTTTGTTTGTAAAGAAATCAATACCTGGTTGCGCTTATAAACAATTACGGGAGGTAAATCATTTGCGTTTCTACCCGA
>JBBPZF010000709.1:0-2625 GCA_038199105.1 Chitinophagales bacterium
AAGCTCAACTTTATCGTTCTCTTTTTTATGTACACGTAAATCAAGGCCAGTCACAGCAAGTGTTCCATTTGCACGCGTGTTGGTCAGCAGCCATTCATAAACATTCAATCCATTAGAAGTATGCACGCCATACACAGTATTAAAGGTTGAATCTGCACAATTGTGCCCGACATCCTGGAAAATAGACATGCGGGCCCGGGGAGTTGGTGGGTTGGGCACTGAATTTATTCCGTTTACAAAAGCCTTTGTTGTTGCGGGGGAAACTATTGGATCTACTGCATTGTGCGTTGCCCATACAGCCAGGTTTGCAGCTGCAATATTCTGCGCCTTCGGAACAGAATAACCCGACGCTGCACATGTAGGGATCGTTGCTGCTATCCGCTGTCCATACTGTAAACTCGCTCCTGGATAATCCCAGCAATAGCCACCACCTTTACTGTTACCTGTTATATAAATCCTGGCAGGGTCTGCCTGATAATGTGATAGTAAATAAGTTATTAATTGGTCAATGTTTGCCGGCGAAGGATTATTGCTGAATTGTGGTAAGATCACAATAAACCTGAACAGTTGCCCATTTACGGAAAAAGAAGATGGGAATTTGCCATTTTGAATTTGCCACCCCGGTCCTCCCCAGTTAGAAAACACATAATCGAGTTGCGCCAAAGTTCCATTGCCATTTTGACTAAGGCCGCCAAAGGCTATTAGCAAAGGATATTTCCGGCTGCTCTGCGGATTGTATCCAAGCGGTAAATATTCGTAGTACCCATTCGTGTTTGGCGCCATTGATACGTTGGGACGGGCTGTGAGCGTTTGTGCATTGATGCTTTGAATTTCCTGGAAGAAAACAAGTGTGAGAATAACAAGAAATAAAATGGAAGAGCGGAAAATTTTCATCACGAGACATTTGAATTAAGGAAATAATATTTTCTTCTGGTAAGAGGAGGGAGGTATTCCGTGGAGAAAACCAATTTTCTAAGCAACCGCTAAAAAGCAAAATTCCTGCCAGATGAGTGATTAAAATATATTTCTTTTTGAAATTTTACAATCTCATCAGAAAATCCGGGTGTGGTGTATTTATCCTAATAAAAATATTACTTAATAGACCCGCTGTAAAAATTGTGAACCACGACGAAAATGAAATTCAATCTACATAGGTTGACAATTCTCAAACCGTATTTGTGCTTTCGCAGGATGTAGATGGTGGGTATGGTAAAGCGCAATTTTTTTATGAGCAGATAACTTTGTTTGCGATAAGCATCCGCTGAAAGAAAGTCGCGTAATTGTCCGCCTGGCTCAATATTGAGCTCCTTTATTGATTAAATAAAGTGTGCCTTTAAAAAGCCCGTTCCACTTTTCAAAGTAATAATAACCTATCGTTCAATCATCAGTTTTTTCATTTGTATTTCTTTGCCGTTAATCACTTTTAAGAAATACATACCAGGAGTTAGCTTGCTCACATCCAATTTGGTTGCATTAATTCCATCATCAACTCCCAGGGTTTTGCGCATCACTTGTTGTCCAAGTCGATTGATAATTATAAGATCGGCTGTCCCTTTCTTGTAAGCATCAAACGATACTGTTATTGATGATGATGCTGGCACAGGGTACACGTTGAGCCCACCCTGTAGGATGGCCGAAGCCACATCAGTTACGGAAGAGCCAGGAGATGCCGGATGAACCGCGGTAAAATTAGTGCTGCCAATCTGTATACTAAGTGTATAGCATTGGCTAGTGCTAAATGCGCCTGAAGGGCTATACACACGTACGACGTACCTCCCGGTGGTAGTGGTGTTCAAAATAACTGAATCATTCAATGTTCCAGTATTCTGCGACGTCCCGGCTAATGAACCAGTTGGGGCATATAGCTGTAAATCATAGTTAAAAGGAAGATTTTTAAGAGTCACTTTGATTTTGCTTTGAACTGAGCTATTATTAAATCGATAATAATCATTATCTGCATTGGAACTTATTTGAGCATTTATATTTACGCCCGTACTCACGCCTGCCGCAGTTGCATAAGTGTTATTTGGCTCTAATTGATCCGAGCATCCGTTTGCGGTGAGTGTTGTAAACTGCGCAAGGCTGTAACCGCTGCTGCCCGCCGTACAAAAAGATCTTACTCTCCAATCGTATGCAGTAGCTGCAGATAAACCTGAAAGGGTTGTAGTAGTAGCCGTTGTGGATGATACTGCTGTAATCCATGTACCGGAATTTGTACGCCTGTACTCCACTCTATAGCTCGTAGAGCCGCTTGCGGCGTTCCATGAAAGATTTACGCTATTTGTAGTTACACAAGAAACAACGCCAGTAGGATCTATACAGCCGGATGCAGCAGCGGTTGAAAACTGCCCGGTACTATAGGTACTGGTTCCGGATGCACAATTTGTTCTTACTCTCCAATCGTACGAAGTGGAGTATGCAAGGTTACTCAATATAGAGTATGTGCCCGGGAGGGCAATTGCTACGTTAATCCAGGTGGATGAACTTGTTGCTTTATAATCCACATCGTAGCTATTGGCGCCGCTTACAGCAGTCCATGAAACGTATCCGGTAGTTGGTGAAGGGGAGGCAAGAAGGCCGGTTGGAGCAGCACAAGTCCCGGAAGATGCAGTAGAAAATGTTACG
>JBBPZF010000710.1:0-5271 GCA_038199105.1 Chitinophagales bacterium
AATCCTAATTTTGTGAGTGTTTTTTTTTACGCCTGTCGGCGGACAAATCACTTAAACTTTTTTCAAAAACCGCTCGACCAAGTTCTTTAAAAATTTTTTCAAGCTCAATTTTCGTAATCATAAAAATTGTCGATTTTTTTGAGTGCTTGCAGTGCATCGTATTTCTCAGAGGCAATAGCAAGATATTCTTCTCTAGTCATGATAGTAAATATTGGTTCCCCAAATTTAGAATATTTTCAATAGCGACAACTTGGGATGCACCCCCTTTCATTTTTTCAATCCTCATAAATTATCCTCCTGCTTAATTTTTTAATACCGGCAAAATAATTTTTGATTGGTTTGCCCCATCATGGTAGATGCGGATGTCGGCCTTTTGAAAATCCTTATCATTGGCTTCATAAATATTTTCAAATTGTTGCGGGTTACGATCGGCCAATGGAAACCAGGAGCTTTGTATTTGAATCATAATACGATGGCCTTTCAAAAAGGTATGCGCAACATCCGGCAATTCCCATTTCACTCCTGTTATTTTGCCCGGCACAAATGGCTCCGGATTTTCGAAGCTATTTCGAAATTTTCCGCGCATTATCTCACCACGCACCAGCATTTGATAACCGCCCATAGGGTAATCGTTACCGTTACCTTTTTCCCCGGCAGCATATTTAAAATCGTCAGGGAAAACATCAATGAGCTTTACAACGAAGTCAGCATCCGTGGTGGAGATGGCAGCTTGCAGGTCGGCAATTACAGGCCCGGCAAGGCTTATTTCGTTATTGAGAATTTCTGTTTCGTACGTTAAAACATCCGGCCTGCGGGATGCAAACCGCTGATCATCGTCCATATATTCGCGTGTTCTTCTTATATGTACATCTTGTGTGTATGGCACAGGATGCGCAGGATCGCTGGTATATTCATCGAACGAGCTACTGTCTGTTGTGTTGCTGTTATTATCAAAGGATAAATGGCCTTTTGCTGTTAAATACATATTTTCAGTTTCGGTATTTTCCGGTGGCCATTTATTAAATTTTTTCCAGTTATTTTCTCCTGTAAAAAATATATTGGCTTCGGCAACATTTTTTACATCGCCTTTATCAAGTAAGTAATAATTAAAAAATGGAATTTCAAGACTATCCTGGAAGTAAGCAGACGTGTTGCTTCCGAACCTTACGTTGCCAAGAAAACTTCCCTCCCGGCTCCATTGTCCATGATACCATGGGCCCATTACAATTTTACTATTTGTTTGCGGGCTTTGCTGCTCCGTTGCTTTATAACTGTTCCACGCACCAAAACAATCTTCCGCATCAAAGAGGCCACCAACCCATAACATGGCAGGCTTTACATTGTATAAGCCAACACGTGCATTGCGTTCCTGCCACCATGCATCATACGTAGGGTGCTTGTATAATTCATGCCAAAATTTTATGCTGTTGCCAATAAGATCTGCAAAATGTTTTAATGCACCGGTGTTCAGGTAGGCATCATAGTTATCATCTGAAGCAAAACTAAATCCCTCGCCATAATCCATAATGGGCTTAGGACGTGGCTTGCCAAACGTTGGATAAAAAGAAAATCCATCCATTACGAAAAATGCGCCTTTGTGGTGAAAATCATCTCCCATAAACCAATCAGTAACCGGCGCCTGCGGGCTTACCGCTACCAATGCCGGATGCCCGCTGAGTGCGGCTTCAGTTGAATAAAAACCCGGGTAGGATGTGCCGGTTACCCCAACCTTGCCATTATTTCCCGGAGCATTTTTTACCAACCAATCAATAGCATCGTAAGTATCGCTTGCTTCATCAATATCTTTTTTTGTTTTTTTATTTTTAATAAATGGCCTTACGTCTTCAAAAGTCCCTTCGCTCATATAGCGGCCTCTTACATCCTGCGTTACGAAAATGAAACCTTCTTTTGCATACGCCATTTTATAAGACCTCCATAGACCCGCATATTTATCTTCTCCATAAGGAGCGCAGGAATAGGGAGTTCGTGTCATAAGAATTGGATGCTTCGTCGCCTGGTCTTTGGGATAATAAATTGAGGTAAATAAGCGCACGCCGTCACGCATGGGAATGTATCTTTCAATTTTTGAATAATTATTCACAAACCAGCTACTATCGCTGTCCTGGGCCTGGATTACAGAGGCGAGTGAGATAAGAAATGAAAGGGCATAAATTTTTTTCATGGAATAATTGTTAGGGTTTGTTTTTATAATCGCTACAAGTTAAGAATAAGAATTTTATTTTTCATTCCAAACGACACAGATGGTTTGCGTTTTAGACCCCGGCTCTTTACCCGCCATGTAAAGTTGTACTTTGGAAAAAGTTTAGCTATTTTTCTAAAACATTTTTTTTATTAAAAAAATAAATTATGGGCACAGAAATTTTTAACTACGTTAATTGGGTTGCTGTATTGCTGGGCGGCCTGGCTTATTTTCTTTTGGGAGCGATATGGTACACCGCTTTATTTGGAAAGAAATGGAAGTCATACAGTGCCTCGCCTATAAATCCTGCTGACGCGAAAAAAGGTGCTGCAGGCATCATGATGCTCTCATTTATTTTAATGATAATATGTGCACTGGGCCTTGAAATAATTGCATTGCGCTTTGGCGTTTTTGGCTGGATAGGCGGCTTAAAGCTTGGGCTGCTCACCGGGATTTGCTTTTCGGCTACAGGCATTCATATTTCATATATCTACGAAAAAAGGCCGCTGGGTATTCATCTTATCAATGGGCTGTACAATGTAGCGGGAAACATACTCGCTGCCGTCACCGTTTGTGTTTGGAGATGAATCAATCTATCTATCTATCTTGTACATAACCTTATAGTTGTCAAAATTTATTTTGTCTGGCAAAATGAATTTCCCTAAATTTTTCATTCAACTTGTAGCTAAGCGTAAAACTCAACAAAAAACAAACGAGGAACTGACGCAGGTTTATGATAACTGGATGATCATCTGGTAAGCAAAAAATACCAGACTACTCATTGGATGCTGAAGTATGCTGATTGAAAGATTATTAAATTTGGAATAAAGAAAAACCTTGCGAAGGGGAAAGCTTGAAAAAACGTTCAATCTTTCTCTTTAAAAGAAAGTCATTGAGCTGCTATATTATCTTCTCGATTGGTATCAGGTAGAATGGATACCATTTTTGGCGGTTCGTGCCTATTGTTCCGCAATAAGCCTGTCAATTTCAACCTGGATGTGCGCTAATACCGCCTTGTTTTGAATTTCCTTTTTGTTCTTAACTTTCGTTGAGAAAATAATAAATACTTGTCCTCCATATTTTTCTTCAAAGGCTTTAAAGTTTGCCTGCATTCTTTCAGAAGGTTTATAGTTTCCAAAATTCGCATTGGCTGTTACTGGCTTAATCTGAATACCGAATGCCTTTTTTCCAACCTTTCCGATGTAATCAATGTCACCGGCGTGATCTAAGTCTGCATCAGATTCTTCAAAAATTACAGTCGGGAATTCCTTCATCAATGTATCATTAATTACCGACTTTTCATTTATAAACCCGTCATAGGTCCGCGGAATTGTAACCTCATAAATATAGTTGTGGCAATCTTCTAAAGTTATCTGGCTAAATGTTTCTGTCCATTCAGGAATAACAACCTCTGTTATTTTTTCAAAAAGCCTAACGCCAAGTTCATCCAAAATTTTTGGATTGCTTTTTAATAATTCGGAAATTTTCTCTGCGTCCATTAATCGAGGTATTTAAAGTTAAGATTAAGCCTGCGTTTTTTTAACTGTAGGTCTAAACTGAAACTAGTATTAATTTCTATTCCTAATGCCGTTAAGTAAATTTTGTCATAGTTTGTAGATGTTTTTATTCTATCAACTAAACCCAACTCGATGCACCAATTACAAGCAAAATTCAGAAATTCGTACATAGTTCTTAAAAGATAACTCACATTGAATAATCCATTTACCAAATCAAGCTTATGTTTCTCAAATAATCTGGCTTTCTGTCCCATAGTCTTTGAGCTGCCAATAGGGTGGCGATGTAATGGCAAGGTGCATCGAATTATCCCCTTCTCCTGGCGGGTGTCCTCACCCCACATTCGTGAATCGGCTTTCATTCTTGCAATGTCGGGTGGGGACACCCGCCAGGGACGAGGAAACATTTTTAACCATTAAAAATAAGGTTGTATAGAGACTACATTTTTATCAAATGTTGTAATTTTAATTTCAATTTTCGGGTTTACAATTTTAGCTTGTTTGATTATATCTTTTTGAACATTCGATGATGTATTATGTCCTACTATAACTTCTTTGAATATTGAGCTATGCAATGATATTTTTCTATCGTCGTTGCTTGCTGCATGTCCCCACATTTTTACGGTTCTATATTCTTCTTCAAATGTCCATTTATCTTCTTTGCAAAAGATTAGTTTGGTAAACTTTGCGTCATCGCTTTCTAACGGATTTATCATCGGTAGCATTTTTTCATATGCTACTTGTCCGCCGCCACCATTTAAGTTTTTAAACATCATCCGGGGAATAAAACCAACACAAAAGCCGTTAAAGTCACTCGCATATTTTTTCCACATGTCAACGCTTGAATTGTTAGCGGTCAAACTTAAAACTCCGAATATTTCATTCAATCGTTCGTAATCATCTTTCTCCAGTGCTTCAAGTCGCTTTTTATCTCGTAATAATCCTTGGTTGCTGAGAATGGTTGCTTTCTGTCGAACGTAAAATTCATCCCACTGAGGATTTAATTCTTTTAAAGTCTTGACGTAATTGTCAAAGATTTCTGTATCACTCAATAAGTCATACCGATAAGGGTTCTTGCAATCAAATTCATCTTCAAAGGATTTTGGCGGAGCAAAATAAACTATCTGTTGGGTTATAATTGTCCTATGAATAGAGTTTTCGGCTTCCCGATACTTGTATAAAATATCAGGAAATTTTAGTTCATCAAAAGTCGTAGGTTGAGCAGACAGTACTTTCATTTAACTGTGGAATTGGTATCTGTTGAGACCGGTGTCCGCATAGCAGCTAACGGTAGGGCTTGCTACTGTGCTGGCATTTATATTCGTTCAGCCCACAACGTTAGCCCAATTGAAAAACCATAGATGAAGTTATGTACAAAAGCTGAACAATGAAAGTCCTTCCCGGACTGTAGCTGATAACATTACAAAAGATGAGGACATGCAGGTCAGCCAGCATAGCACCAAACCCCATGTAAGCGGTTCGTGCTTCTTGTCATGCAGATTGTTTATTCGTTTTAGAAATTTTTGAACCCCGTTGTTTACGCCTTACATTTTTTGC
>JBBPZF010000711.1:0-2808 GCA_038199105.1 Chitinophagales bacterium
GCTCCAGAACCTTGATTTATCTCCAAGCGTCCTTCCTAAATGCTTATCAATCACTCCGACCTTTTCAGAAGCATCATTCCACAAGTCAGAAATATTTGTGAGTTCTTCTGTGTTTGAGAAATCAGGATTTCTAAGAAACACTCTTGTCTTGTTTAATGCCTTTCTCATTGCTGCAACTGCTGCATTCTCCACTTTATTTTTTTCTAAACGATAAGATGCAATTGCAGGGATGACTTCTTTGATTGCCCAAATTTGTGAACCAATGTAACTGATTAATGACATAATTTGTTTTTATTAAATTTTACTTTCCCCATCACCGCCTCTGCTATCATTGCTTCTTTGTATTCTCTTATCAATTCAATTTCTCTTTCGGCTTTTGCTACGTATCCCTTCGTCCAAGTACACTCAAAAGTAAATGTATAGATTTTTAATTTTGCGTTTAGCCGTTGGTGATGGGTTTCCAGTTTTGCGGTAGCAGTTCTATTATTTTATTGATGGGGTGATCATTGATTCTTTGCAAAACATCTTTGAGCCAAATAAAAGGATTTATTCCATGCAGCTTGCAGGTGCCCATTAAAGAATAAAGCACGGCACTGCGCCTGGCTGCATCATGGCTGCCGGCAAATAAATAATTTTTTCTTCCCACTGCTACAGGCCGTATAGAGTTTTCTACCGGGTTGTTATCTATGTTTAGTTTTCCGTCTGTTGTATAAACCATCAACTCCGGCCATCTTTGAATGCTATAACCCAGGGCTTTGCCGATAGTGCTTTTAGGTAACGCTTTCAGGTAAGCTTCTTTCATCCATGTGCCTAATGATTCTAATACTGGCACAGCTTCCTGCCTGCGCATTTGCAATATTTGCTCCGTATCAAGTTGTTGTTTTTTGGCTTTGCGCTCTATATCGTAGAGCAGCCCTATTTGCTGCAATGCATATTCAGCAGTGGCCTTATCATTGTCACAGGCTTCATAAAACATACGGCGTGCATGTGCCATGCAATGCATGACTGCAATGCCAGGTTCCTGTTTAAAATAATCATACGCCGCACAGCCATCCGTTTGCAAATAACCTTTAAAGCCTTTGAGCACTTCTATAGGGCCTTCTCTTCCCCGGCCTTCCCGGTAATCAAACAATACCAGGCCCTCTATGCTGGTGTGATATACCCAATAGTAACCACGGTGGGCGCTGCCCTTTTTATCTTTATCTAATACCTTTATGGGGCTTTCATCGGCATGCAGATAGCTGCTTTGTAAAACCAGTTTCTTCAACCCTTCATACAAAGGGCCTATTAAAGCACATCCACTCTTTACCCAGTCGCTGATCGTGCTGTAAGGTAGGTTGATGCCTTCTCTTTTAAAGCGTTCCATCTGGCGGTACAGCGGTAAGTGATCCACATATTTATCAATGATGATTTGTGCCAGCAAGCCTGGGCCAACAATGGCTTTTGGCAAAGGGCGATCTATCATTGGCGCAATGATGATGCCTTTATTATCCATCGTTACATACTTAGGGCGCACATAACGGTTTACAAATAATTTACCCGGTTCGTATTCCAGTTCTTCGGTTATTTCTTCTCCTATTTTTTTACAGCCTTCTGTTTTTTGGGCAGGTTCTATAATAATTTCCCTGCGCTCCAAATGCTCAGGTAGCTTGGTGCGCCCCGGATGTTCTTTGGTAACTTCTGTAGTGTTGCGGGTGTATTCAATCTTCTGCTCTTTTACAACACAACACGCAGCAACTGTGTCAGCTTGTATATCTAAACTGAGCTGAGAAGGTGAAAGATTTGAAGGAATGAAGCGTTCATTTTTGCTGCCGTAAATTAAGCGTTTCAGATTGGCAAGCTCATGTTGCAGCATGGCATTTTGCAGCACAATTTCTTCGTATAAAACTTTATAATCTATAGCTGTTGCTGTCACAGCACAAATATACTACAACCTAATAGCATCAATGCTTTCAGCATTTATGTTATCCACAGCTTTAAGGTATTTGTTGATATCTTTTTCGCTTGCGAACGCTTCTTAAAGATACGCCTTGCAGGATGTGGTGCAATGCTTCGTGGCTGATAGAAATATCTTTATCGCTATGGTTTGATATAGGTACTTCGTAAGTTCCTTTTTCCAATCTTTTGTAATAAACAGCAAAGCCATCACCTTCCCATAACAACAATTTTACCTGGTTATGTTTTTTATTAATAAAGATAAACACCGATCCACTCAGCACATTCATTTGCAACTGCGAACTAACGATGCCGCTTAGACTATCAAAACCTTTACGCATATCGGTTGGGCTGCGATGTAAATAATATTTGCATGACGCTGACAGATGAAGCATGCTTAACTGATCAATGCTTTTAAATAACTACTGCTTACCGGTTCATGAAAAACTAAACGTATGCCACCGGGAAAATTGATTTCTACCGAACCGGCATGGGAAGCCTTTGCAACCTGCAGCTTGACAAATGAAGTGGCATTATCTTGCATGCCTGATTGCTGCATGCGATAACGTTTATACCAATAATGAAAGACATAATACCTGATGGAGTGCTGTTCACAGAAGGCTTTTTGTGTAAGGCCACTCGTAAGCCATTGCTCTATCAACGCAAACATTTGCTGACGTACTTCGGGTGGTTGACGCATCATATTTTAATTGTACTGCAAATCTATCTTTCAATAAGTTTGGCGACAATAGGTACTTAGACGTAGGGATACATTTGGACTGCATAAAGCCGCCGGGCGTAAGCTGCAATACTATGACCTCACAATTATCAAACAGTATTCTCGACTTTATAAATCTTGACACGACTAGAAAC
>JBBPZF010000712.1:0-5355 GCA_038199105.1 Chitinophagales bacterium
AGCTGCATAAGAAAATTATAGAGGCCAAGCCCGGAGCCCATCGCATCTGCATCTGGCTTCTGATGAAAAGTAATAACAATCTTTTTAGGATCATCAAGTAAAGAAAATATTTCGCTGATAGGTTTCATAAAATGGCTGCAAATGTAGATGTAATAAACCAATATGCCAATAAGGTGGTGATATTATGAACCTTTTTTGCTTAATGCCGGATATGATCTTACGTTAATCATTAAGCAATGAAAAAATGAATCGGGTTGCCGAACATATACTTATAGAAAGCGCTCCTGTTGCCACTTTACGTGGGTATTCTCCATTATCTTACTAATGAAACAAACAAATCTACAGTTTGCGATATTTCAAAAGCACAGGGGCAGAAGGCGGCAATGATTTTATTCACACATTATGACCGTTGAAAGTGTAATGAAAATTAAAGATCCCCGGCCTAATTTAAAAGATTTTAAAGTTCCGGTTTTAATTATGAAGGGATAATGTGACAACCAAAAATCGGGCTTTACAAATGAATATTTGGAACTTTTTCAAAATCATCAGTTGGTTATAATACAAAATACAGGACATAGCATTTATCTTGAACAACCTGCATTATATCTAAAAAATATACAGAACTTTTTGAATAAATAAAACTAATCGTGACTCAGATTTACATTGATTGGATTTTGCGGCGTAACATGTGAAAGCGGATACGTACGTTATCATAAAGCAGCGCTACCACCAGCAGGCCTGATGCGATAAACAAGGTTTTCAATTCAATCATTTTAAAGATATAACCTCCACCAAGGCAACCAAAAAAAAAGAAGCCAATTATAGCGAGCTTCAAATAAATACTGCGTGATAATTTTTTCAATTCCGTTGCTTTACGATAAAAAAATATTTGAGACAATTCAATACCAAGGTCAGTAAACAAGCCTGTTAAATGGGTAGTCCTTACTACAGAGTGCGACACTTTTGTTACAAGAGAATTTTGCAAACCCATAGCAAACAATAAGGAACAATCTATTAATTCACCATGCACATCCGATAATAGGGATCGTTCACCGAAAGTTCCTACAAGCGTTAGTATTAATATCTCGATCATCATCGGAAAAAGATGAGCCATAGCAGACATTTTCCTGGAAAAAATTTCAATAAGAAAATTAGACAGGAAGGCACCGGCTAAAAAAGATAAAATAAAAAACAAAAATTCGACAGCGACCGCATAATTGTGTTGTAATAAGTTATCGGTGAAGTAAGCAAAGTGACCGGTGACATTAGTGGTAAGAGTGCTTACTGCAAGCAGCCCGGTTATATTTACTATGCCTGCAATTAAAGAAAGAATTGAAGCAAGCCTGGGATTGTGTAGAAACGTTCTGCGCTCCCCCCTGTGTCGAAACATGTAGATTATTATTTCGCAAACTTACAAAATCGAAAATCCATACTTATATTAGTTTCAGGCCTCGCACTACATTTCATAATCTTCCCCTAGTTAAAAGATTGCTTTTTATAATATTACTTCCAACGTATTTTAATTGAAATAAAAGTAATTGTCAATAATAATTAACGCTGCTGTGGTATCATTGTAATCTAATATTTTCTACGGCCAATGATATCACCTCTACCCTCACGTAAAAGGCTACATGTAATTCAGTTAGCGGCGTTAATTTTCTTTACAGTTTCCGGCGGCCCTTACGGCCTGGAGCCTTTGCTTGGGTATGCAGGTGCACATGGTGCTTTATTACTTTTAATAATCACTCCCCTGCTGTGGGATGTGCCGGCTATTCTTACAGTACTTGAGCTCAACAGCATGATGCCGGTTACAGGCGGCTATTATCAATGGGTGAAACGAACGCTGGGATTGCGATTTGGTTTTTATGAAGGATGGTGGACTTGGCTATACACGTTTGTTGACCTCGCCATTTACCCGGTGCTTTTTGTTGAATATGCATCCTTCTTTTTTCCGCAAATTGCGGCAGCAAAAATACCGGTATGCCTCACGATCATTTGGGTGGGAGCGGTTCTTAATATTTTAGGTATATCTCCCGTTGGGAAAACAGCTTCCATGCTGAGCTTGTTGGTTATAACGCCATTCATTATTTTATTTGTGATGGCAATAAAAGACACCGGTCATTTTTCTTTACCAACGCCTTCGCTTAAGGGAATTTCCTTTTCATCACTTGGTATGGCGCTATATACAGTAATGTGGAATTTCTTTGGATGGGACAATACCACCACTTATGCAGAGGAAGTAAACAAGCCGGCAATGACCTACCTTAAATCTGTTAGTATTGCCTTCTTTACGGTAATTGCTATTTATGTAATGGTATTGTATGCAACGCTGCATTATGGCATTAATGCCAATACGCTCAACGATGAAGGCTACCCGGCATTGGGGGTGCTGGCGGGAGGCAAATGGCTGGGTGCAGCAATAGCAATTGGGGGCATGGCCAGTGCACTTGGCTTGTTTGCGGCAGTGTTACTTTCTGTGTCACGTGTGCCCCAGGTTATGTCAGATGATGGTTTGCTTCCTGCAAAAATTCATAAACTTCATTCACGCTTTAAAACACCTTACATCTCAATAATTATTTGTGCCGTAGTGGTAAGTTTTATGATTTTGTGGACCTTCCAGGACTTAATAGTAATTGACGTAACCTTATATGGTGCTGGTTTATTTTTAGAGTTTGTTACGTTGATTAAATTGAGGATTACATCTCCAAATGCAAACAGGCCTTTTCGTATTCCGCTTAATACGGCGTGGCTTTGCGTGATGCTTATTTTACCGGTAGCAGTATTTGCAATTGCTCTTTCAGGAGCATTTGCAGAAGAAGCAAAAATGTTTGTGCCTGCAGCGTTTGCTGTTTGTGCATTGTTGAGCGCGGAGATAATGTGGCAGGTGGCCAGGTGGAGTAAAAGAAGGGCGGCTAACGTGTAAGGGCATACGAATAAGATTGTTATTTTCTGAGTTCCTGCCCATCGTTAACTTATGTAAAAAGGAAATAAAAAAAACCTCGCTTACAAAATAATTGCTTGTTCTGCTCAAATCGTTAAAAGGAATTAAGGTAACCTTGAAATGAGTTTATATAAACTCATTTATTTAGCAATGATTGAACCAGGCTGCTTAATTCAATGCCATACTAACAGCGTCTTTTATTGGCAGGTAAAATTTGCCAAACAACTTTTGAACAACCGCACTATCGGTTACAATTGGCGCGGAACTCTGAACAGGATATTTTGATAATTGAACGCTTTTTGTAATAGTCTCCGAAGATATATTTCGCCTCAGATTCTTATCAATAATTATTACCGATAAAACACCCCGCACGAAAAAACCGGTATCTTTATGGTTAGCGCTGTAGCTTGCTGAGGGTACATAAGGTGCAGGAGGGTAAGTAAAGACATCGCTGTTGCCGAAAGATTGTGGGTACAATGGCTGAGGACCAACCCCCACACCATCTACAGGTCGATTATAAGTTACAATATTTTCTGCAACATATCCTCCGGGCGCAGCCGGGTTGTTGTTTACAATGACGGAAGAAGAAGACGAGGATAAAGCAACATCCAGGGCGCGTAAATCTAAACTGACAACCAGGTCGGCCTTGATATTATTTGCTGTTGCTTCTTTATCTGTATAGAAAGCAACCGGCTTTAAACTGTTCAAATAACTTCCTGCAACTTTCTTTTTAAATCTTCCTGGACCGGGTCGCCAAATGAACCAGGTTCCTTATCGCCGGTATTAACCTTGCCATGGCGGGAATGATCTTCCAAAGGATCTATCACGATGTTTGTAACCGCTCTTGTATAAGCAAGTTCTAAATCAGTTTTACCCCATCATACCCCGGAACATAATAATTACAAAGCGTGAATGCTTCCAGCGCTTTCTGTGCATTGTTTCTTCCATCTTTACGCAAGAGCGGCTCACCCAATTGATAATAATGTTTTGCAGCCTCAGCTTGTATTTTCGTTATACTAAATTCATAATTAAAAGGAGCAACTATAGTACGTGCAGCAACGGAGTTCGTAATTAAATTATATGCATTCTGCAACGATTGATATTCAGAAATTATATCCATCCAGTAAGGAGAACGATCCTTGTTCTTAGCCTTGAATTTTTTAATGTTTGCTAAATGGGCATGTTGCACGTCAGCATACAAACCAGGAAGTGCTTGCCTTACTTTTTCATCTTCCGGATTTTTATTAAGTAACTGCATCGTGCTTTGCAAAGCGGCATTAATATTTTTTTCTCCGGAATAATTTTTAGTTGAACCGCAGGAAATTAAAAATGCAAAGAGTATTAGGAGTACATTTTTTTCATTGCAAAAGATTTAGTTTAATGGCTATTTCGCCTAACTAAGCTACAGTATGCAAGATATATTAAAAAGGTTTGAGGATCTTTTGCATAAGAATTAACAAGAATCCTGCAAGGAACTTATTAGCGAAAAACGGAAATAATTATTGATTCAATACAACTAGCAATCCTAATTTTTCAAAGTTCAAACCCCCAACTGCACTGCCTTTTGCATAGCCTGGTATCGCTTGTCCCAAAGAGCCATGTCACCATTCAAACCGTCATCTATATGCACGGGATCTTTATCGTTAAAAGTACCGCCCCGGCGAAGGGCGGAATCGTCTATGATGGACTTGATAAACGTTTTTACAGGCGCATCAACTGACGGGTATTTGCCAAGCACTGTTGAGTTAGCCGATTTAGTTTTATTGGCATATAGCACGTTCATATCAATCGCATGCCCGGCCATGTGATTGGAGCGCGCGGCAGGTTTCACAATGGCGCCACCTACGTTTGATGATGTGCGGAAAGAACTGGTAACATAAATAAAAACATCAGCCTGCTCTGCATAAGCATTGATCTTTTTAAGCGCAGGCACAAAGCCTGCATCTGCGCGGCATGGGCTGCCCATGAACCTCGAAGCCTCAAATAACACAAGTGGCGAATCGTCGCTGGGTAAATTGTTTGCTGCAAGGTCACTCCAGTTTTTTCCATAATAGGGATTAATATCTTTAAGCATAAGATCTATTAATGGCCGGGTTAACAGATCGCCATCAGAGTCAATGCTGTTATCCTTTGCATAGGCGATCACTGCGTTACGTGTGCTTGATCCATACGCGCCATCAGCGCCGTACTTAGGAAAATTTAGTTGCGTACAATATCCTTTTTCATTCAATAAAATTTGAACAGCGGTAACACTCATACGGGTGCCTTTTGAAATGTATCTTTTTGTGCGGAGATCTGAAGCGCTTATAGACCATAAAATATACATGGAAGGAAGAAAATCATGACGCTGTAATATCAATTTTGCGAGGTCATTAGAAACTGAAGTACCATCGCTGTTATACTTATTCTTTGAC
>JBBPZF010000713.1:0-5730 GCA_038199105.1 Chitinophagales bacterium
AAGAATTGGTTTTAAAAAATCAATAAAATAGATTAGCTATAGAATAAAAAATGGTATTACATGCGAAAAAGTTGAGTTTTCAAAAAAAAAATTTGTCCATGCAATTGCAGTTGATACAACAAAAGATATTTGAAATAAGAGGGCAAAAGATAATGCTGGATTTTGATTTGGCTGTATTGTATGAGGTAGAAACAAGAGTATTAAATCAGGCAGTAAAAAGAAATAACGATCGGTTTCCTGAAGATTTTATGTTTAGGATTACGAAAAAAGAATGGTCTCTTATGCGATCACAATCTGTGATCGCATCCGAACAAATGACTGATAATAAGGTAGCTGTGAGATCACAATCTGTGATCGCATCACAAGTGAAGCGCAATAAATCAGTAACTCCTTATGCATTTACTGAACACGGCATAACGATGCTTGCCAGCATTTTGAAAAGTGATAAAGCTATTAAAATGAATATAGCAATAGTCCGGGCTTTTATCGCTCTCAAAAAATTTGCGATTCAATATGACGGATTGCTTGAACAATTGGATGAATTAAGAGGAAGGGTCGGTGGTCATGATGCGCAACTTAATCAGATATACGAAGCCTTGGAAAATATGCTTGACAAAAAAGTGGAAGAAGAAATTAAACAACAAGAATGGAAGGATAGAAAACGCATCGGTTTTAAAAATTAAACATGACAAAACAATATTTCATAGAATTAGCAGACTATCATATTTGGGCTAACAATGCCGTATGTGATTGGCTGGAAAAAATATCAGATGAGCAATGGAAACAATTTGTTGTAAGTAGCTTTAATAGTATTTATGAAACTACTTTACACATTGCAGCAGCAGAAAAATTGTGGATGGAGAGATTGAAAAAATATACAAAGTTTGAAATACTTACACAAACTTTCAATGGCTCAAAGTCAGAATTAATAGGTCTTTGGAAGGAAATATCGCAAAGCCTTAAAAATTTTATTGAAGAGATGCCCGATGATTTGCTACAACAGAAATTGTTATTTAAAAATATAAAGGGCATTGAACACAATTTGCCCTACTATCAATTGCTCGCACATATTATTAATCATTCCACTTATCATCGTGGCCAGTTGGTTACAATGTTAAGGCAGGTTGGTTTTACAGATGTAAGTTCAATTGATATGACAACTTATTTCAGAATAAAAAATGATTTACCGCAGGAAATATTTGTTAACTGATCTGCATATAAATAAAAATACAGTATTATGAATACGCTCGAATTAACAAAAGAACAACCCTGGGTTTCTACAGAAGCATCAGTAGAAATTACTGGCAGCGAAGCATTACTGAAAATATTAATGGCTGAAAATGCCAATACTATTTTTGGTTATCCGGGTGGCGCCATCATGCCGATATATGATGTCCTGTATGGTTATCTCGACAAGCTTCATCACATTTTAGTCCGTCATGAGCAGGGCGCTATTCATGCTGCACAAGGCTATGCAAGATCGTCTGGTAAAACAGGAATCGTGTTTGCAACAAGCGGGCCTGGCGCTACCAATCTTGTAACAGGCCTTGCCGATGCAATGATAGACAGCACGCCTTTAGTTTGTATAACGGGGCAGGTATATGCGCACTTATTAGGCACAGATGCTTTCCAGGAAACAGATGTAATTAATATAACAACGCCTGTTACTAAATGGAATTATCAAATAACTGATGCTACCGAAATTCCTCACGTTTTAGCGAAAGCATTTTACATAGCAAAAAGCGGAAGGCCTGGCCCCGTGCTGATTGACATTACTAAAAATGCGCAGTTACAGAAATTCGATTTTAAAGGCTATACAAAATGTAATCATATACGCAGTTATCGTCCTAAACCAATTGTAAGAAAAGAATACATTGAAGAAGCGGCAAAGCTTATTAATGATGCAAAAAAGCCATTCGTAATTTTTGGCCAGGGCGTTATTTTAGGCAGGGCAGAAAAAGAATTTATAAAATTTATAGAGAAATCAGGCATTCCTGCGGCCTGGACGATACTTGGCTTAAGTGCTATACCAACCGATCATCCTTTGAATGTTGGTATGCTGGGCATGCATGGAAATTATGGGCCAAATGTATTGACAAATGATTGCGATGTTTTGATTGCAATTGGCATGCGCTTCGATGACCGTGTTACCGGCAGACTTGATAAATATGCTAAGCAGGCAAAAATCATTCATCTCGACATTGACCCCTCAGAAATTGATAAGAATGTAAAAACAACTGTGCCGGTTTGGGGAGATTGTAAGGAGACGCTGCCATTACTAACGGACCTCGTAAACGAAAAAACCCATCCCGAATGGCTTGCTAAATTCTATGATTACAAACAGCAGGAAGTAGATGCGTGTATAGAAAAAGAACTTCATCCAGAAACAGAAATACTTTCGATGGGCGAGGTAATAAATGTGTTGAATGATCTCACCGGTGGCAATGCAATTATTGTGACGGATGTTGGCCAGCACCAGATGGTAGCTTGCCGTTACGCTAAATTTAACCAGTCAAAAAGTAACATCACCTCTGGAGGCCTCGGTACAATGGGTTTTGCTTTGCCGGCAGCCATTGGCGCAAAGTATGGAGCACCTGACAGAACCGTTGTTGCCATAATTGGCGACGGAGGTTTTCAAATGACGTTGCAGGAATTGGGTACAATTATGCAGGATGATATCAATTTAAAAATCATCATTCTTAATAATCAATTTCTCGGAATGGTAAGGCAATGGCAGGAATTATTTCATGATAGGCGTTATTCATTTACTGATATTAAAAGCCCCGACTTTGTAGCCCTTGCCAAAGCATACCGCATAGAAGGACAAAGAGTTTCCGAAAGAGAACAATTAAGAGATGCATTGAATGAAATGCTGGAGCATAAAGGATCTTATTTGCTTGAAGTGATGGTTGGCAAAGAAAATAATGTATTCCCTATGGTGCCGCAGGGATGCAGCGTTAGCGAAATAAGATTGAAATAATTGAAAATAGTGGTTTATGAATAAAAGCATTGAAACAATCAGGGCGACAAGAAAAAATTTCCTTCAAATAACAGAAGGATTATCTATTGATGAGGTGAATAAAATTCCCCCAGGTTTTAACAATAATATTATTTGGAATTTAGGCCATATCGTGGTAAGCCAGCAAATACTTTGTTATAAATTATCAAACCTTCCTTTGAAAATTGATGAGTCTTATGTGAGAAAATATTCAAAGGGAACGAAGCCGGAATCATTTTTAGATGAAAATGAATTTTCTTTTTTAAAAGAACAGGCTGTATGCCTTATTGACGAATTGGTCAATGAACTGAAAATGGAAACATTCAAAAGTTTCAATTCTTACGTAACAAGCTTTGGTGTTGAGCTAAACGTGGTGGACGATTCAATAAAATTTATAACCATGCATGACGGCCTGCATTTAGGTTATGCAATGGCGCTCAAAAAAGCAATTAAACAATAAGGTTAACATTCGCAAGCCAGGTTAACAATTGTCTTAAAAGCAAAAAGTGATTATGATAACAGAAATTGCTTTTTTATATACCAGGAAGAATGAAAGCATTTTTTTTGAAAAGGAATTTGAGAAAGCACAAAAGATAATTGCAAAAATGAAAGGTTACATTGATCATGAACTGCAGAAATGTATAGAAGAAGAAAATAAATATATTTTAATAGTGAGATGGAATACAATGGAGGATCACACAGAGGGTTTTAGAAAAAGCGTAGAATACAATGAATGGAAAAGAATGCTTCATCATTTTTATGATCCTTTCCCGGTTGTAGAACATTACCAGAAAATTAATTAAAATGATTACCGCTCCTGAAAAAATTATAAGTAAAGATCTTGCGGAATTACCTCCGGGAAAATCATTTTGGAATGCGAATCTTTATGATGATAAACATTCTTTTGTTTCCAGGTATGGGGAGAATATTGTTGAACTATTAAACCCACAGCCCGGTGAAAAAATTCTCGATATTGGTTGCGGTACCGGGTACCTTACAAATCTTATCTCGGAAAGAGGTGCAGCGGTAACAGGGATAGATAGTTCCAAAGAAATGATTGCAAAGGCGAAGAGTGAATTCCCTGACATTGATTTCAGGGTGTTGTCTGCGACTGATTTTCATTTCAATCATTTATTTGATGCCGTATTCTCTAATGCTACGCTGCATTGGGTTTTGGAGAAACAAAAAGTAATTAATTGTATTTGTGAAAATTTAAAACCGGGTGGCAGGCTGGTCATTGAAATGGGTGGTAAAGGTAACGTTGAAAATATAATTAACGCTGTGAAGCGAACACTCACGCAATATGGTTATACAAACGCGGCTGAGAAAACTATTTGGTATTTTCCTTCTTTGAGCGAATACACTTCCCTGTTAGAAGATGCCGGGTTTAGGGTCACCTATGCAGCTCATTACGATCGTGAAACAAAATTACAGGACAATGCCAACGGAATTAAAGACTGGCTGGAAATGTTTGGCAGCAGCTTTTTTAAAGAGATTGATGTAAATACTATAAATGATGTTCTAAATAAAGTGCAGGATATTTTAAAACCTGTTCTTTTTAAGAATGGAAACTGGTATGCTGATTACAAAAGATTAAGAGTAATCGCAATAAAACAAAATGTTGACTGCTGAATGTAAAAGCAGCAACTTAAAAAAATGCAAATGAAAAAGGAATTCACATTAACCGTTTACACAGAAAACCAGATTGGTTTACTTAATCGTATTGCTATCATTTTTTCCAGGAGAAAAATAAATATCCATAGCCTCAATACTTCTCCATCTGAGGTGCCCGGTATTCATCGCTTTAATATTGTGATAGATGAAACGGAAGACGTTGTAAAAAAACTCGTGCGCCAGATAGAAAAGCAGGTTGATGTTTTAAAGGCATACTATAATACCAATGATGAGATTATCTGGCAGGAAATGGCTTTGTATAAAGTACCCACAGACGCTATTACAGAAAAAATAAAAGTAGAAAGGTTGCTTCGCGAATTTGGTGCAAGAGCCGTAGCTATTCGCAAAGATTATACGGTATTTGAAACTACCGGCCATCGCGAGGAAACAGATAAACTCATTTCTTTTCTTGAACCTTATGGCTTAATAGAATTTGTAAGAAGCGCCCGTGTGGCCATTATAAAAGATAGCAGTGGCTTTCATGATAAAGTAAAAGAATTTGAACAACGCGATCCCGGTGAAGAGTTAATTGAAAATGAATACCTGAGTAAGCAGTCAGAAGTATTCAGCATGTAATCATATTGGAGCAAGTATTATCAAAAGAAAACAAATGGTTGTTGAAAAAGTAATACCGGTTTTAAGAATTTTCGATTATGCCAAGGCGTTAGAGTTTTACCGGGATTGGCTTGGATTTAAAATAGAATGGGAACATACTTTTGAAGAAAATTTTCCTGTATATATGGAAGCTGTTAAAGATGGCATTACCTTTCATCTTAGCGAACATCATGGCGATGGCACACCGGGTACGCATGTATTTATATGGTGCAAAGGGGTAAAAGAATATCATGAAGAATTGATCAACAAAAAATATAAGTACAACAAGCCAAGCCTGGAAAAAACTTTTTATGGAGCATTATCTTTTGCGGTAAACGATCCATTTAATAATAAGATTTCTTTTAATGAAAAGATTGAAGAGCATACATAAACAGAACTAAATATTATAAAAACAAAATCAAAAAAATGGCAAAGTTAAATTTTGGTGGCACTGAAGAAAACGT